>JAPPGB010000088.1:0-3974 GCA_028821475.1 Spirochaetaceae bacterium | reverse complement strand
GGTTGGTTCATTGGCGGTTGGTTCATTGGCGGATGCCACGGACGCGCCGGCGCCGGCTGCTGGTGGCGTGCGGCGGCGTGCTCGCGCTGCTCGCCGCGAGTCCGCTCCTCGCCTTGACCGGCGACGAGGTCATCCGTCGCATGGAACGGCACGAGCGCCACAGCTCGATGCACTCCACCGGCTCGATGGAGATTACCGATCGCTTCGGTACGCGCACCAAGACCTTCATTTCGACGGCGCTGGGCGACGACCGCTCGCTGCTGGAATTCACCAATCCGGAGGAGGCCGGCCAGAAGGTGCTGCGCCTGGAGGACGAGATCTACCTGTACTTTCCCGACTCGGAGGACGTGATCCACCTCCAGGGCGCGGCGTTGCGCGACAGCGTGCTTGGATCCGATTTCTCCTACGAGGACATGACCGGCAGCAGCAGCCGGCTGGACGACTACGAGGTGGTTCTGGAGGGCACCGAGCAGATCGACGGCCACGATACGTACCGGCTGCGCCTGACCGCAAAGCGGCGCGACGTCGTGTACCCGGTGCAGGTGGCATGGATCGACAGCGAGCGGTTCGTGACCCGGCGCGTAGACCTGTTCTCGCTCCGCGGCCGGGCGCTGAAACGGTTGGCGGTTACCGAGTTTCGCGAGGTTGGCGACAAGGTAATCGGAGTCCGCCTGGAGATGTCCGACTTCATGAAAAAGGACTCGATGACGGTGTTCACGATGGATGAAATCGCGATCGATGAGCCGGTCGACGAGAGTCTGTTCTCGCTCGAGGAGCTGACCTTTTGACCGCGCGCCGCGGCGCGGCGCTGCTCCTGCTCGCCACGGCTGCGGTCGCCGCTGCCGATCTGCGCACCACGGTCACGCTCCACGCCGAGATGAGCGCCGTGGCTGACCGCGAGGAGACGCTGCTGTTGGGCAGCGCGGGGCGCGCCCGGCTCGACGTGGCCGCGACCGGCAACCGCAACGTCCGCGGCCAGTTGAGCATTTCCGCGGATCTCCACCTGCCGCCCTCGGCGTACGGTACGGCAGCCGGCTCCCCGGACCACCTGGTGACCAGTCTCGGAGTCGAGCGCGCCTTTGTCCGCGCGCGGCTCCCCGGTTTCCGCCTGACCGCCGGGAAGACGCGGCTGTCGTGGGGACGAGGCCGCTTTTTCAACGCCGGCGACATTCTGTTTGGCCAGGAACCGGGCTTCGCTTCCGGCGCGGGCGAATACTTGACGGCGACCGATTGGCTCGTTGCCGCCTATGTTCCAGTCGATCGGCGCTCGTTCCTGGAGGCGGTCGTGCTGCCCCCTCCCCTGCCGGATCGGCTGGCGGAGACCGCTGCCGGGGCGCGCGCCGTGATCCGGATCGGCGAATTGACCGGCGAGGCCGGCTACTTGTACGGCGCCGGTCCGGATCCACCCGCGGAACGCGAGCATCGCGCGTATGTGGGCCTGAAGGGGGCCTTGCTCGGCATCGACTGGCACGTGAGTGCCGGCTCGGCACTGCCGGCGCACGACGGTCGCGACCTGCGCGAGACGGCGCAGGACCGCCTGTACGTTACCGCCGGCGGATTCGGTTTCGTGGACCTGGGGCCGGAATCCGGGCTGCTGAACCTGCGGCTGGAGGCGGGTGCGCGCCCGTGGCGGAGCTGGCAGGAGCAGTCGGGAGTGCCGGCGGCGCTCGATCGATACGGGCTGTACCTGTTCCCTGAAGTCGGTTTCGCCCCGGCGGACAACTGGAACCTGAGCCTGAGCGGGGTGATCTCGCCGATTGACGGCTCCGCGGTAGCCGCTGCCGGCGCATCGTGGAACATGCTGCAGGGATTGACGTTCAGCCTGTATGCGAGTGCCATGCTGGGCGACGGGGATGACACCTTCGCCTGGGACCGGCCGGGCAATCTGGCCGCCACGCTGGCGGCACGGTTCGTGTTCGGGTCGTCCTGACCGGTGGCGGCGCGGACATGAGCGGGGCGGCGTTCCGGCGCGGCGAGTCGCGGCTGTTGCTGCTGCTGGCGTGGCGCAATCTGGCCAGGCACCGGCGGCGCACCGTGATCACGATGCTGGCCCTGGCGTTCAGCATCGCCGTTCTCATTTTCATGGACTCCATGCTGCGCGGGATCGACCAGGAATCGCAACGCAACCTGGTGTGGTACGAAACCGGGTCCGGCCGGGTGGTGACGCGGGAGCAGCATGATGATCTGGACCGGGTGGCGCTGAAGTACGAGCTGATCGACTACGCCCGGCTGGGGACCAGGCTGACCGAGATGGGAATTGCCAACACTCCGCGTATCGCTTTTGCCGGCGAGATGTTCTTTGGCGAAGGATCGTTGCCGATTCGGCTCATCGCCATCGACCCGGCCACGGACGGGGCGGTATTCCGGTTGCGGGACGCGCTGCTTGCGGGCGGCGGCTACCTTGAGCCGGGCTCGCCGGGGCTGGTGCTGGGCGCGTGGATGGCCGACGACCTGGGTATGACGCGCGGCGATATCGTCGAGGTTCGGACCCGCACCCGGCACGGCGCGATGCAGGTGCTGGAGCTGGAACTGGTCGGCACGCTGCTCAGTCCCAATCCCACCATCAACCGCGGCGTCGGGTTCCTGCCGCTCGACGTGGCGCAGTTCGACCTGGAGATGACGGGCGTCACCGAAGTAGCGCTTGGAGCGATGCCGTCCAGACTGGGACGCGCGGTTGCCGTTCCCGCCGGCGCCTTCCTGGCCGGCGAGATCGAGCGTGTGAACGCGATGCTTGCCGAGCAGCTTCCGGGCGCGATTGCGGTGGGATGGCCGCGGCTTGCCCGTGACTACCTGGCGATGATGGAGTCGGAGAGATCCGGCAACGTACTGCTGTTGCTGCTGGTTTTCCTGATCGCCGCGGTGGGGATCTCCAACACCATGCTGATTGCGGCATACGAGCGTATGCGGGAGTTCGGGATGATGCGCGCGCTCGGTATGGAGGACGGCTCGGTGCGCGCCACGATGGTGCTCGAGGCGGGTTTCATCGGCTGCCTCGGATCGCTCTGCGGCTTGCTGCTCGGCGCCGTTGCGGTGTTCTTCCTGGTCGAGCAAGGCATCGACATGAGCCGGTTCTACGGCGACATCAGCATTGGCTATCGTGTCACGGCGGTATTTCGCGGCGCATGGAACCCGGGCACGATGGCGGTCGCCGTGGTGTTCGGCGTGCTCGCGAGCATGCTCATCGCACTGCTGCCGGCCCGCAGGGCGCTGCGCCTCGACATCGTGCAATGCCTGCGTCATGAATGACGGACGCGTCACGAATGACCGCCTGCGTGACGCGAGACGGTCGCGCTCCGAGCGGCGATCCGGCCATGCTGACGAGTGGCGCGCGGTGAGATATGATGGAGCGAACCATGCTGCACGTAATCGTTACCATGACCATCAAGCCGGGCCGGCTGGACGACTATCTTGCCTTGGCCCGTCAGCTCGCTCCGCTGGTGCACGCTGAACGGGGCTGCATCCGCTACGAGTACACCCTCGACACGTCCTCACCGCTTTCGATCCAGGGGGCCGTCGACGACCACCGCGTAACCTTGATCGAACAGTGGGAGTCGGCGGCGGCGTTGGCCGACCACCTGAAAGCGCCGCACATGAAGCAGTACGGACCGGCAATGGGGGCCCTGCGCACCGGCGACGTGACCGCCCGGGTGACGCGCCCCATCGACGGCGCCTGATCACGGCAGCGGCGCGGCGCCATGGCGCGCACCGGAATCGCTGCACAGATAGCGCTCGGGTACCTGGGCGTGCTGCGGGTGGCAGCGTTCCTGGTGGCGATCGTCGCCGGCGCGGCGGTCGCGGGCGCGCTGATCGCCCTGCCGTTGTGGCTGTTCGCGACGCGCGCGACCGGCGTCTACAACTGGTTCGTGGTGGTCGCGCTGGCGGCCGGTGCGCTGGCGGCCACTGCGGGCCGCGTGGTGCGCGACGCGCGCAGCGCGCCGAGCGGGGCCGGCTACCTGCGCGCCTGGGCCCTGCGC
>JAPPGB010000087.1 GCA_028821475.1 Spirochaetaceae bacterium | reverse complement strand
CCTGTCCCTCGAATTGCTCGATCAACGTCCCATCAATTAACCCGAGCGCTCTTAGCGCCTCGAACGCAAGCTTTCCGCCACGGGCGGCGGTGAAGAGCGCTTGGCTCTGGGCCGCCAACTCGACTGGATGGCGGAGACGAGGATCGCCGTCGTGGTGAGCGAGGAGCAGGGTGAGGTTGCCAAGTTCCGGAACTGGGATCTCGACATTCAGCCGCACCGGCGCCTGATCAAGGACGGTTTCGAGACGGCCGGCGGCGAGCGGATCGACGTGGAGAACGCCTTCAAGAGGGACGGCCACCCGTTCCGGGTCGCCATCGTGTGCGCGATGTGGCTCACCGGGTTCGACGTCAAGAGCCTCGCCACGCTCTATCTCGACAAGCCACTCAAGGCGCACACCCTGATGCAGGCCATCGCGCGGGCCAACCGCGTCCACGAAGGCAAGAACAACGGCCTCATCGTCGACTACTGCGGCATCCTGAAGAACCTCCGAAGCGCCCTCGCCACCTTCGCCGGGCACACAGGAGCGGAAGACGGCGGTGAATCGGACCCTCCAGCCAAGCCCCAGGAGGAGTTGCTCGACGAGCTCGCCGAGTCCATCGATGCGGTACGCGCGTTTCTCGCCGCAAGGGCGTTCCGGCTGGAGGAGATCATCGAGAAGGAGGGCTTCGAGCGGAACGCAGCCATCGCCGCCGCAAAGGAGGTGGTCAACGAGAACGACGAGACGCGGAAACGCTTCGAGATCATGGCCCGTACGGTCTTCCGACAGTTCAGGGCGTGCCTGACCGTGAGGGAGGTCCACGTCCACCGAAGCGCCTGTGACACGATCAACATCGTCTACAAGGGCCTGCAGGAGGACCGGGACAACGCCGACATCTCCCAGATCTTCCGGGAGTTGCACGCTGTCGTCGGCGAGAGCATCAGCCCCGCCGGCGCGGGGCTGATCCGGGAATCACCGGTGACCTATGACATCTCGGCTATCGACTTCGAGCGCCTGCGCCAAGAGTTCGCCCGAAGCACGACGCAGAACACGCACGTGCAGAATCTCAAGGACGCCGTCGATAAACGCCTTGCTCGGATGCTCGCACAGAACCCCTTGCGGACCGACTTCCAGCAGCACTACGAGAAACTGGTCGCCGACTACAACCGGGAAAAAGACCGGGTGACGATTGAGCAAACCTTCGAGGCGCTGCTGAAGTTCGTCGCCAACCTTGACGATGAGCAGGCGCGAGCTCTCCGAGAAGGTCTCGACGAGCCGACGCTGGCCCTGTTCGACCTGCTCAAGAAGGAAGAGCTGACACCGGCAGATATCAGGCGGATCAAGAAGGTAGCAGTCGGCCTCTTCGCAAGGGTGCGAGACGAATTGGCCCGCATCCGCGACTGGGATCAGAAGCAGGCGACGCGCGACCAAGTGAAACAGACCATCGGCGACTTTCTCTACAGCGACGAAACGGGGCTGCCCGAGTCGTACTCCGAGGACGAGATTACGGCCAAGTCGAACTTGGTCTTCGGTCACTTCCTCACTCAGCAACAGCACGGATTAGCGCTGACCGCCGGCTGACTGACCACGCGACAACGAGACAAGACAGGTTTGCGGACGTGCCCACTCGCGGTCCTCACATAGCGCGGAGCACGGAAGCGCCTCGGTCACGGCCCGTGAGCCGAGGCTCGACAAGGAGCCGGCACAGCCCCAGGCCTGTTCGCCACCCAGACGGTACGGAGCTCTTGAGCCACCGCCACGTGAGCCTATCGATCGAACGTCACGACCATGGAATTGCTGGCATCAATAGCGGCTTCATCGAATCTGGCGTGACTATTCGTCGATCCAGTCAGCCGGCACAAGCGCTATACCGCCGCGCCATTCTTCTACTATCGCCCCCTCAAACCACTCCTCATCGATGTGTGCGTGATCCAACACTATTAGCTGAAACCCCGGGCCCAAGTCCCGGCCCACATCAAACATTAGCCGAAAGAGAGCACGTACTGCCCTTCGATCTGCATCCTGCAACACGTCGATACTCCCATCTTGGTCTGCCTCTGGTGGATAGTGAGCTTGAGAAGGCTGGTCAAGAATCATCATCCCGGGCACCGGCCGTTGCTGTCCTCTAAACCAGCGATGCAACGCAAGAAGTGCAACCACGTGATATCCGACCCAGTTCTCACCGCTCCCGATACGGCTGAGTGGTATTGGACCATCCAACGTATCAGCGACTACGGTGAGTCTCCTTGAGTCGATACGGACCTTCTGCTCCGAGTGTTCAAGATCAAGAATACCCGCATACTCAGTAATATAGGTCGCGACAAGATTTAGAAATGTTCTTACCCTCTCGTGTCTCTCATCGGTATCGACTAGTCTTTCAAGGATCTCAACGTTCCGCTTAGCATCAGAAATATGACGGTCAAGATCATCATTCTCAACCGACATTGAAGTTTGGTCAAGAAATGCGCTAATTCGTCCGACGACTCTTGCTTGCTCAATTACGTGGTCGCGCAGAATTCTTGTTCTCTCATCATCCGCATAAAGACGCTCGAGGTCGTGCTGAGTTGTGACGATGGCATCGAGAATCGTACGACGTCGCTTTTCTAACGCATCCAATCTCTGTAAAAGATGCGGCTCTTCGGACTCAACTACACCTAACTGGGCTTCTATGCTTCGGAGCGCCGATAGAAGATCATCCGCAGAAGGGCTAGGATCGGCGAGGTGTGTTTCGCACACAGGACAAACGTGATCTGTACCAGTTTTTCCCGTATACAGTTCAAGTGATATGAGACGTGCTCTCTGTTCGCTAACCTCCTGACTATACTCAGTGCGTTCATGAATAAAGCGACGGGTCGCACGAATATCGTTCTGAACTTCCTGCAACTGATTTCGAAGAATCTGAAGATCGCTTTCGACGTCTACAGTCACATTGCCATCGACAGGAAGCGTCGGAGAACGGACATCTAGAGTGGTTACGCGTCTTAATTCTGAAAGAACGTGTTCGACATTGTGAGAGTCGAAGTCTGCGGATATAAGCCCAACTCTCCGCGCATCCAGAAGGATTTGGCGGAGCCGCCTCAGCGATTCACTCGTGGTGCGAGCAAGAGCTTCTTTGTGTGTCTCTAGCTCACGTAACCTCTTTCTTGCTTCATCGAGTCGGTACTGATTGATGAAGTGGTTCTCGTCTACGGCGCCGAGAAAGTAGGGCAGAGTATCTCGTATAGCTGAAGCAACGAATGGCTCACCCTGTCGATGGAATAGACGATCTCGGCTAGCAATTTCGTCTTGTCTTTGGAAGCACAGGAGTAGCGCATGACGGATGTTCGCCTGGAGCGGCGGCCGAGTTTCGCTGGCCGGGCGATTCTCATTCTCTGCGATCCCGACAAAACGCGTTAGGAAGTTGATCAGTGCGGCTTCGGTGATATTCTTCCGCAGCTCTGAGTGGTCAGGTAGTCTATGGTGGTGCCCGCGTCGAACGTATATGTCTGGACTCGTCCTTACACCGACTCCAGGGTTGCGACGCGCTATGAACAAGAGGTCCGGACCGCTACCAATCTCCACTCCGAACCACGAAACGTGTCGCCGAATGGTGCCTTCGGCTACGTTGCACTCACTCCGGCCAAAACAGTAGTCAAGAATGTCTACAATCGACGATTTCCCAGTTTTTGCACTCCCGGTAAGAACATTGAGACCGGAGCCGCGGAACTCTACATCACGGCGGTCGCCCGACAAACTGTAAATGCAAACAACGCGAATGACGAAACTCATAGCTTAACTCCCCACGCTGCCAAAATGGTTGCAGGATCTCCAACCGCAGCAAACCACCGAGCGACTCTCCGCGTTGCCTCAACCGTGTCTGCAACATCCCGAGTCATATTGCGTAACGCGTTCGACGTAAACGACGCCCGCCTCGGCCCAACGGCAACCGCTCCACCGGGAACGAAAACGATCGCTTGGCGAGCGGCCGCGAAACGCAATGCCTCCCGGACATACGGAGCCAAGTTCCGAGCTCGTTCTCCAAATCCCGCACGAACTTCCGGATTTTCCTCAAGCCACGAGATCATACCCGTAATCGTAGACCTCGGCAGCATCTCCCTTGTCCCGCGATGTAACGCGACCGCTAACGCGCAGAAAACCAACACGAATGATGCCGGCCCCTCCCGTGCCTTCTCATACGACCGCACAAACTCGTACACCAGCGCCCCACAATACGCTGGGTTGAAATGACGCGCCTCCTCAATTGGTCGGTCGTGCCACGCCGTCAAGCTCATTTGTCACCACCACCGCTGCGCACCAGCGCCGCGAAATCCGGATGCCATCCGACGCGAAGCGCGTCTGCCAAGATCTGAAAAGAGCCAGACGACAACCAGATCTCGTCTCGATTTCGCAACGCCCTACGGTACTCACAAGCCCATTGGAAGACTTCTTTGCCCACGTCTTGCTTCACTCCTTCGTCCGAGGCACTGTCGACATCGGCGATACAACGATAGAAACAACGCCTCCAAGCATCGTGGAGTGCCCTTTCGTACCTCGCGACCTCGCCATCCAGCAGGAGGTTTTCGCGTGCCCATCGAGAACGCTGTGCCGACGCTCGGTAAAAGTCGTGAATCGCGATTAGGATTTCTTGCTCCGACACCTTGACCAAGTTCATCTGACGTACAAAAACACGTTCATCTTTAGGCATCACCGTAACTGGTGGCATGGCATCAATGGACTCGTCGAGAGGTAGATTGTCTCGTCTAAAGCTTTCCTGAATCTCGAAGATCTTGCTAGAAATAGCGACTATCGGTATCGCCGCTTGGCTAGGATCAGTAAGGGCAACAATGAGCCGGTTGAACCACCATCCCTCAAGATAGTCAGTGAAAGTACAGACTTTATCACTTACGAAATAGCGCAACTCTCCTTCGATTTCCTCCCTCACGTTTATAATGGTACCTGCATTGTCGAATACCCAGATATTTTCGACGAGAACTCTTCGTGTGGTAGTATCAAGAGAAAGAAACGCTTCTCTTGCTGACTTAGTACTCTGATTCTTCGAGTTGGTAGCGGCCGATACAAGCAAGTCGATCGCACCGTTGGTGTCGCGATCATTGTCAAATTTTCGAAGTTTCGACAGCGCAGAGCCGTCGGCAGCAGTGTTGGTGGTCAAGAGGATGAGGCGTGTGTCCGACAGAGTTCCGATATCCTCAGCGAACGTTTCGATCCACACCATTATAGTTCTCCAAACATCTACGCTATTGTCAGAGGTGCTACCTGGCGTACAATGATGTTTGGTCTGGATGAGTTCAAGAGGGTTGCCGTCTTCTTCGAACGCTATGTCATCGAATTTCTCTACGGACAGCGCATAGCCGGGGTTCCGACGTCCTTCTTGTAATCCTCGTAACAGGGCGTAACGAGCCTGAAATAAGTAGCCTGTCATTGACGCTGGGGCGCTGTGCGAATGACTGGCAGGCGGTAGATCTGTCACGAATACGGCCGAGAATCTCGCGGGTGCGCCATGCAAAGAAGCCGCGGAGGACTGTTCGCACCGATCATTGATAGTGGCCATCCTCTAGCAATCGTCGTACTAGTTTGTCGTCGACGGTACGATGGGCTGAAGAAAGGGACGCAACCCGGCTGAGATGCATGCGGTAGTCTATACAGACTATGAGGGAAGCGCATAGACCCAAAGACGCCACACATGAGCGTGTCACGTTGCGGGTAGTTGGAGTTCGCACCCGGGGGCTTGATGCCGGTAGCGCAGCGAAGGTAGTTGCCAGTGCGGATATAGGGGGACCTAGGACTCGCAGACGCAAGCAGGGGCCAAACGATGGCGAAGTCGCTCGATGGATCGACGACACGGGGGACCCTTAGGGCCGGCGCAAATATAAATCCCTATAGATAGACACAACCAAGCCGTTACTGATAGCAGGGGGATGTCCTGTGACGGCTGTTCATGGCGTGTGTGATGTGTACGGCTCGCCAATTGTGGCGTCATTACGATTATGATATTCGTAATAGTGCCATTATGAGACCTTCCCAGTACTCCACCGCTGCGCTCACCGACCTGTTTCGCCGCCAAACCGTCGCCTCGTTGCCCGAGGTTATGGCGGCGCTCGGTACGCGCGCGAGGCGCACCGCGTTTCGCAAGCTCAAGGAACTTCCATACCGCACCAGCTACTCCCATCGGGGCCGCTACTACACCCTTGAGGAATTCATCGACTTCGACCAACACGGGCTGTGGTCGTTCCGCGACGTGCGGTTCTCGGTCGCCGGCACCCTGCTCGCCACCGCCGCAGCGCTGGTCAGCGATGCGCCAGCCGGACATTTCAGCGAGGAGTTGGACAACCTGCTTCACGTCGGCACGCAGGATGCCCTGCGCAAGCTCGTCACCGAACGCAAGCTCAGCCGCCGGAAACTTGCCGGCCAGTTCTTGTACTGTGCCGCCGACCGCACCCGCAAGGCGCAGCAGCTGAGCGCTCGGCGCGCGCTGCTGGCCGCCCCCGGGCTGGTCGGACCGGTGCCCGATGCCGACCTGATGCCGGACGAACTGCGTGCCGCTATCGTGTTGTTCGCCAGCTTGCTCGACGAACGCCAGCGTCGGCTGTACGCCGGCCTTGAGTCCCTCAAGTGCGGCTGGGGCGGCGACTCCCGGATCGCCGGGTTACTCGGTATCGACCCCGGTACCGTGGCCCGCGGTCGCAAGCAACTGCTTGCCCAGGACGTCGACCGCGAGCGGGTGCGCCGCCCCGGTGGCGGGCGCCCGCGCCTGGAAAAAAAACGCCAAAAGTGATCGCCGCCATCGAAGCGGCCTTGCAGCACGATGTCGCTGGCGACACCATCACCGGTATCCGGTGGACCCGCCGCACCACCGAGAAGATCGCTACAGAACTCGCCACCCTCGACATCCAGGTCTGTCCCCGCACCGTGGCCCGCATCCTCAAGGACCTCGACTACCGGCTGCGCGTCAACCACAAGCGCGTCTCGGCAGGATCCGGCGCAGACCGCGAACAGCAGTTTCAGTACATCGCCGAGCAACGCATGAAGTTCGCCGATCGCGGCCTGCCCATCGTCAGCATCGATACCAAGAAGCGCGAACTGGTCGGCAACTTCAAGAACCACGGCACTACCTGGGAGCGATCTCCACAAGCCGTCAACGACCACGACTTCCGCTCCCAGGCCGACGGCATCGCTATCCCCTACGGCATCTACGATGTCGGCGCCAACCGCGGCTTCGTGGTCGTCGGCACCTCCCACGACACCACCGACTTCGCTGTCGACAACCTTCTCAGATGGTGGCAGTGCGACGGCTCACGACGCTACCGCAACGCCTCTGAAATGCTGGTCCTCGCCGACTCCGGCGGCAGCAACGCGCCGCGCGCCCGCCGCTTCAAGTATGCCCTCCAGACCCGCCTCGTCGATCCATACCGGCTCACCGTCACCCTCTGTCACTACCCCAGCGGCGCCTCCAAGTGGAACCCTATCGACCACCGCCTGTTCAGCGAGATCAGCAAGAACTGGGCCGGCCACCCGCTGCGTTGCTACCGGACGATCCTGAACCACATCCGTACCACCACCACCGACACCGGGTTGTCCGTAACCGCCCACTTGGTCGACCAGGATTACCCGCGCGGCGTCAAAGTATCCGACGCTCAGTTCGCTTCCCTCGTCCTTGAACCTCATCAGGTCCAACCGCTACGCAACTATACGATCCGACCTCGGTCCTGAACGCTGCCAAAATCCGGTATTTGTTCTTGCGACGTCCCTTAGCTTAGCCAGTACGCTGGGCCATGCAAACGGACGGCGCGCGCCCGGTGAACTCGACTGCAAGGCGCGGCAGCTGATCGAGGAGGGCTTCTGCGTGCTCGAGGGCATGCTCGACGTCGGCGCCCTCCGGCACACCCGGGAGGTCGGCATGCGAGCGGTCCACGAGCTGTCCGAGGAGCAGTTCGCGGCCACCCGCTCGCCGGGGACGCTGATCAACTCGAACGACCATCCGGGGCTGGCGGAGTGTGTCGGCAACCCGCGGGCGCTGGAGGCGCTGGAGGCGATGGGGTTCGGCGGCAGCAGGTTCTGGAAGGCGGTGATCATCAGCAAGCCGGGGCCGAGCCCGCGGCTGTACTGGCACCAGGACTGCATGTGGTGGGACGATCCGCGCGCCTACCGCGACTACTCGCCGATGATCCGAAGACCTGCAGGAACCGACGCAGAGCTGGATCCACCACGCGTTCCACCACCAGCACGCCGGGTGGCCGCCGGAGGCGCTCGACAAGATCCGCCCGGTGATCCCGGACTACCGGGGATCGGTCGAGCCGCCGGATTTCAATCGCCAGCCCGACTGGGCAAGGCTCCAGCAGGCTTCGAGGTCCTCCTGAGAAACTAAAGTCAGGCATCGTCCTGGTTTCTGCCGTGACCACGCCGGCCGCAGGCCGGTAGGAAGCTCTTGAGTGGCAACGTCACCGGTCCGGAAAGTCGTCATCCGTTTCCGGAGAGCCGCGACCCATAGGGTCACGCACGGCGGGATGTGCACATTTGTGCGCAGGGTATACACTCTTATGCATGCGAACCACGCTTGACCTGGATCCCCACGTGTATCGTGCAGCCAAGCTGAGGGCGGTGCAGGACTGCACCACGCTGACCCGCGTGGTCGAAGCGGCGCTACGCGCGTACGTTGCTCCCGAGCCGCGCAAGCCGTTCAAGCTGAAGGTAATAACGAAGCGGGGCCGGCTGCTGCCGGGCGCTGACATCGACGACCGAGATGCCCTGTACCGAGTGATGGAAGAGCGACCGTGACCGCGATCGACACGAACGTGCTGATCCATTTTCACCGGGAGGAGTCACCCAAGCACCGCGAAGCGGCGCGGGGAATCCTTACCGGTAACATGGCGGTGTGAGTACCGATATCGCCCCGCCTCCCGTCGACTACGACCGCAAGGGGCGGGAACTGATCGAGGAGGGGTTCTGCGTGCTTGAGGGCATGCTCGATGCCGGCACGCTGCGGCACACCCGTGATGTCGCCATGCGGGCGGTCGGCGAGCTGACGGAGGAGCAGTTTGAGGCCACCCGGTCGCCGGGGACGCTGATCAACTCGAATGACCATCCGGGGCTGGCGGAGTGTGTCGGCAACCCGCGGGCGCTGGCGGCGCTGGAGGCGATGGGGTTCGGCGGCAGCAGGTTCTGGAAGGCGGTGATCATCAGCAAGCCGGGGCCGAGCCCGCGGCTGTACTGGCACCAGGACTGCATGTGGTGGGACGACCCGCGCGCCTACAGCGACTACTCGCCGATGATCTTCCTGATGTACTACCTGGACGACACCTCGCGCGAGAACGGCTGCCTGCGGCTCCTGCCAGGAACGCACCGCAGGTGGCACCAGCTCCACGGCATGGGGACGGCGCACACCAGGGACATCAACCGGATGGACGACGAGCACGACCCGCGCTTCGCCGACTACCCGGGTGAGGTCGACGTGCCGGTGCAGGCGGGAGACCTGGTGGTGGGCGACGCCCGGCTGTTCCACGCCACCCACGCCAACACCACCGGCGACTACCGGACGGTGATCACGATCTGGTTCCACCCGCTATTCGAAGACCTGCAGGAAGCGACGCAGAGCTGGATCCACCACGCGTTCCACCACCAGCACGCCGGGTGGCCGCCGGAGGCGCTCGACAAGATCCGCCCGGTGACCCCGGACTACCGGGGAACGGTCGAGCCGCCGGACTTCAACCGCCAGCCCCACCGGGCAAGGCTCCAACAAGCCTCAAGGTCCTCCTCCTGAGAGACGATAGTCATGCGGCCTCCGGCACAAGCTCATAGCCGAGTGCGTGTGCCTGCCTTCGGAGGCGGCGTTCAAAGCGGCGCCGGTCCTGGCACCCCGCGGCGGCGAGGATGCTGTCGTCGTAGCGCTGGAGCCGATACGGAGTTTGATGTACGTTTTCGTCCGTCGACATGGAGGACGCGCCACGACGCATATTCACTCCCGGCACGGGAGCCATGCCGCCGGCGCTCACCGGGCGCGAGCGGGAGCAGGCGGTATTGTCCCGGTGCCTGGCGGATCTGCTCGGCGGCGCGTCCCCGCCGCATGACGTAGTCCTGACCGGGCCGCGCGGCAACGGCAAGACGGTCCTGCTCAACTGGTTCGAGCGTGCCTGTCGCGACCACGGAACGGACGTGGACGTGATGAACCTGACCCCGGACGACATTCCGACCCGTGACGCCTTTATCGCCGTCCTGTCGCCGCCGTCGGGGCTCGCGAAGCTGCTGCCTCGCAAGATCGGCGTAGCGGCGGTCGGCTCGGTCGAGTGGGCGCCGCCGCCCGGCGGCGTGAGGAACCTGCCGGCGAAGTTGACCGCCCGGTGCCGCAGAAGACCGCTCGCAGTGCTGCTCGACGAAGCGCATACGCTGGACATCGACGTGGGCAGAATGCTGCTCAACGCCAGTCAACGGGTGCGCGCCGACGCGCCGTTCATGCTCGTTCTGGCCGGCACGCCGGGCTTGGCGGCGCATCTCGCCGCCATGGATGCCTCCTTCTGGAGCCGCTTGGGCGAGGGCCGTCTGGGCATCGGCCTGCTCGGCGACGCCGCCGCACGCGCCGCCCTGGCCGAGCCGCTGGCGGCCCACGGCGGAGGCATCGACGCCGACGCCCTCGCCACGGTCGTCGACGAGAGTCAGCGCTATCCGTACTTCGTCCAACTCTGGGGCGCGGCCCTCTGGGAACGGCATCCGGTCACCGGTGCGACCCGGCTGACCGCCGCTCACGTGGACGCGGCGCGGTCCGACGTGGCCGGCCAGATCACGGACTGCTATCAGGACCGCCGTCGGGAACTGGAGACCCGCGGCCTGCTGCCGGCGGCCATGGCGACGGCGCCGCTGTTCCAGGCCGGCGGCACCGCGTCCGATCACGCCGTCGACGCCGCCCTCGCCACGACCGGAGCCGACGCCTCCGCACGCGTGGCCGCCCGTGAGGAATTGCATGCGCTGGGCTACATCTGGAGCCCGCCGGGCCAGCGTCCGCCGGTCGTCTGGATTGCCGGCATTCCGTCGCTGACGACGTACGTTCTCGACCACGCCCGCCAAACGCCATGAATTGCGGTTGAGCGCTCGGGTCACTCCCGAAGCGCCTTCGCGGAGTTGGGAGCCTCAGAACGAGAAGCGAAGCCCCAGCTCGACGGTGTGGCTGAGCGTCATGCCCGCCTTCGCCTTGCTCGGGCTGTACTTGCTGAAATTGGCTTCCATGGTGCCGATCAGTCGATAGCCGAGCGTGAGCGTCAGACTCTCCATGACCGTGTAGCCGATGCCGGCGGCCGCCTGAAAGGAGAGTGCCCACGCCGTATCGTCATATTCGCCTTGTCCTGCGAAATGCTCCAGAAGCTGCAGTCGGCCATCAGCGCGCTGGCAAAGATCCTGGTAACCAAAAAGCAATGCTCCCAGTAGCAAAAAAGCAATCTTGCCATCGCCATGGCGAGGGGGCTCAGAGCCAGTGGCGCCAGGCGCGCACGTCTACGCCGTTTCGGATCGAGCTCTCCGCGCCGCCGTAGATGAGGGTGGCCGGGGTGCGCTGTCCTGACAGCGAGGCCCAGTAGGCGAGGCCCTTGAATTGATCGGTCCGAATGGTCTCGCCGGACTTGATCTCCACCGGATGCGCGCCGTCCGGGGTATCGACCACCAGGTCGACCTCGTTGCCGCGGTGATCGCGCCAGAAGTGGAGCCGCGGCAACTCTCCGGCGTGGTACGAGATCTTCAGGGCCTCGGCGATCATCATGTTCTCGAACACGGCGCCGCGCAGCGGGTGGCGGGCCAACTGGTCCTCATCCCGAACCTGCAGCAGCCAGCACAGCAAGCCGGTGTCGACGAAGTAGAGCTTCGGACGCCTGATCAGGCGCTTGTTGAAATTGCGATGGTGCGGCGGCAGGCGAAAGACCACGAAACTGGTCTCGAGCACCGACAGCCAGCGGCGCGCCGTGTCATGACTGATGCCGCAGTCGTTGCCCAGGCTCGACAGGTTCAGTATCTGGCCCGCGCGGCCGGCGCACAACATCACGAAGCGGCTGAAGCTCTCCAGATCGCCGACCTGGGTGAGATCGCGGACATCGCGCTGCAGATAGGTCTGAAAGTAGCCCGGGAACCAGTCTTGTGGGGCGAGGTTACGGTCGTGGATCGGAGGGTAGAACCCCCGCACGGCGTGCGCCAGCCACGGACCGTCGAGTGACGCGGCGGTCCGGGCTGTCGCGTCGGTGCCGGCGGGTCCGGCCAGCAGACCGGCCAGCGTGGCGGACGGCCGCCTCGCCAGTTCCGCCAACGAGAATGGCAGCAGGTTGCTCACGTATACGCGCCCGGCGAGGGATTGGGAGATACGGGCCATCAGCAGGAAATTCTGCGAACCCGACAGTATGAAGCGCCCCGGAGTCGGATCCTCGTCGACGGCTACCTGCACGTAGGAAAACAGCTCGGGTACGTGCTGCGCTTCATCGAGGATCACGCCGGCGGAATGATGACGCAGGAAGCCGCGCGGATCCTCGGCCGCAAACCGGCGCTCATCGGGCCGCTCCAGAGATACGTAGCGCAGGTGGGGAAACAGGCTGCGCAGCAGCGTGGTCTTGCCGGACTGCCGGGGCCCGGTGACCGACAGCACGGGAAAGCCGCGCACCGTGCGCCGCAGCGTTGCGGCCAGATGCCGAGGAATCACGCACCAATGTACAGATACAAGATCAGATCGTCAATGTGTACGTTGCCCGGGCCGCCGTGGCTCGGCCCGCCAGATGTTTGACGTTATGTCGTTACCCGATATAATATGATCCGTGATACGTTCGTTTCGTAACCGCGGTATTGCAGATGTGTTTGATGGAACCGATTCCGCCGCGGCGCGGAGGGCTTGTCCGAGAGTTCTTTGGCCGGTGGCGCGGCGTAAGCTGGATCAGATCAATCGAATCAGCGACATTCGAGAACTGGCGGTGCCGCCGGGGAACCGATTGGAACGATTGCGCGGGTCTCGCTCCGGGCAGTACAGCATCAGGATCAACGACCAGTATCGAATCTGTTTCCATTGGGAGGCCGGCTATGCCGACGAGGTTGAAATCGCAGACTACCACTGAGGCGCGCCACGCCTGGCGAACCGCCACGGACGGGAGTCGACCGGTGACGGAGCGGCTCCCGAGAGACAGGCCTCCGACCCACCCTGGGGAGATGCTCTTGGAGGAGTTCCTGAAACCTCTTGGCGTGAGTCAGTCGGCGTGTGCTATCCGACTGGGTGTTTCATTTCCCCGCCTGAATGAGATTGTCCGTGGCCGGCGCAGCGTGACGCCCGACACGGCGTTGCGGCTGGAACGGGTCGTCGGCATGTCCGCGGACTTCTGGCTTGGGCTACAGCAGGATTGGGACCTCTGGCATGCCATGAGGAGTGACAAGGCAGCGGCCATAGCGGAACTGGAGCCACTTCGGCCACCACCGCAGGCCACATAGGCCGTGGGAGCCTTGCGCGGCGGGTCCGCCGGTGGTACAACTGGCAAACCACTGCATGACCAACAATAGGAGGAATGCACACATGAAGAAGATGGCTGCGATGCTGCTTGTACTTACGCTGGCGGCGGGCTGGGCGTTTGCCGCTGCCGAATCGGAGGGCGCCGCCGAGGGTCCGGTGGAGGTGGAGGTCTGGCTCGATTCCAACAGCGGCGATGTCCGGCAGGAGCGCTGGGAGACCATGGTCCTGAACCCCTATACCGAGGCCAATCCAAACGTCGGGTTCGAGATTGCGCTGATCGCCAACCTGTACGACGCCACCCGCACCGCCCTGGCCAGCGGCGCCGGACCCGACTTCGTCATGACCTATGGCCCGTTCGCCCTGGAGCTGGGCCGCAACAAGCTGCTGGTGCCGCTGGACCCGTACGTCGAGCGATTCGGCTGGGACGACCACTTCGCTCCCTGGTCACTGGCTTCGTTCGACGTGGACGGCACGCCGGTGGCGGTGCCCGACGAGATCGAGACGCTGGTGCTGTACTACAACGAGACGCTGTTCGAGCAGCACGGCTGGCCGGTGCCGGACACCATGGACGAGCTGTTCGCGGTGGCTGAGCAGGTCCAGGCGGCCGGGATCGTTCCCTTCGGGCATGCCAACGAGTGCTGGCGGGGGACCAACGAGTGGTTCATCGGCGAGTTCCTGAACGGCTGGGCCGGCCCCGACAGAGTCTACGAAGCGATCGTCGGCAACATGAGCTTCGCCGAACCCGTGTTCGTGGAGTCGATGCAACTGCTGGCCGACATGCAGCAGAACGGCTGGTTCTCCGGCGGCCTGGACCGCTACTACACCGTGCCGTGCGCCACCGCCGGCGCCATGTTCGGCAGCGGCGAGGCCGCAATGCGCATCTCCGGAACGTGGTCCATCGGCGGCTTCCCCACCGAGTTCGGCGCAGAGGCGGGCAACGACAACGACTGGAACTGGACGGCCATGCCCACGAAGACCGGCGTCGACATCTTCAACGTCGGCATCGGCAACGCCTTCGCCATCAGCGCGCACAGCGACAACCCCGACGCGGTCGCCGAGCTGCTCGACTACTATTACTCCTCGGAGGTACAGGGCCGGCTGTTCGTCAATCACGGCAAGGCGCCGGCGCCGGTGAAGGTGGACCCCGCCGACCTGCAGGGTGCGGATCCGCGCTACGTTGACATTCTGAGCGCCATGAACGAGGCCTTTGCCGCCGACAACTACGGCTACACCACCTGGGTGTTCTGGGGTCCCAAGACCAACAACTACATGATTGAAGAGGTGGAGCGGCTGTGGGCCGGCGACATCACGGCGCAGGAGTACATGGAGGGTTGGCAGAAGCTGCACGTCGAAGAGATGGCGGAGGGCATGGTTCCGCCGGCTCCCGCCCGCTAGGCCCGGGCTGCTGAACTGACCCCGGCTGCATGAGCTCGCTGCCGGCGAGCTCCCCAACTTGGACAAGACCGCTGCGGTGGCCCACGGCGGGCCGCCGCGGGCGGTCGCCCATGTCACCTGAGCCATGACCATGAGCAGGTCGCGCCTGATCGCCTGGGCGTTCATCGTCCCGATCCTGCTGCTGCACTTCGTCGTCAAGATCAGCCCGTCGGTGAGCGCCGTCTACTACTCGATGACCGAGTGGTCGGGCATCGGGGCGGCGGAGTTCATCGGGCTGGAGAACTTCCGCAAGCTCCTGTTCGAGGACCGCGCCTTCTGGCAGGCGTTCTGGCACAACTGGCTGTGGCTCTCCTTTTCGGTGTTCACCTTTGCCATGGCGCTGCTGGCGGCGACGCTGCTGGGGTTCATCAGCAAGGCCAGCCTCACGTTCCGCACGTTGCTGTTCATCCCCTACATCCTGCCGAGCGTGGTGGTGGCGGGAATCTGGCGCAACCTGCTCAATCCCGACCTCGGCATCGGTGCGCAGCTTGCCGCCATCGGCATCCCCGGCCTCGACATCGCCTTCCTCGGCATCCCGGAGACCTCGCTGGCCGCGGTGTTCTTCATCGACAACTGGCGCTGGTGGGTGTTCATCATGCTGCTGCTGCTGGCGGCGCTGCAGAACATCTCCATTGAGCTGTACGAGTCGGCGCGGGTGGACGGCGCGAGCGCCTGGCAGGAGTTCTGGCACATCAGCCTGCCGGGTATCCGGCCCACGCTCATGTTCCTGATCCTGATGGTCAGCATCTGGACCTTCATGGTGTTCGACTTCGTCTGGCTGCTGACCCGGGGCGGTCCGGCCGGGTCGTCGGAGGTGCTCAACACGCTGGTGATGAAGCACGCGTTCCTGCGCTTCGACGCCGGCTACGCCACCGCCATCGGCCTGCTGCTGAGCCTGATCTCGTCGGTGTTCATCGTGATGTTCGTGATCCTGCGCCGCCGAGGGTGGGAGATATGAACCGCAACCTGCGTGGCCGCACATTCTTCAGCTACGCGGTCTTGTCGCTGCTGCTGGTGTTCGCGCTGTATCCGATCCTGGTGCTGGTGTTCAACTCGGTGAAGACGGCGGCGGACATGGCGCTCAACCCGCTCGGATTCCCGCGCAGCATCAATCTCGACAACTTCGTGCAGGCATGGGTCAGGGGCAGCTTCGCGCGTACCGTCCCCAACACCCTGCTGCTGGTGGTGGGCAGCGTCGCCGGCATCCTGGTACTGGGCGGACCGGCCGCCTACAGCATGTCCAAGCTGGACCTGTCGCGCGGCGCCGTGAACGTCCTCATCGTCTACCTGTTGGTGCTGCAGAGCCTGCCGATCCAGCTCTTCCTGGTGCCGCTGTTCTCGTTCTGGCTGCGGCTCGGCCTGGTGAACACTCACTTGGGCGTGATCCTGATATACATCGCGCTGGGGTCGCCGTTCTCGATGTTCCTGATGCGCTCCTACTTCCTGCAGATTCCCGACGATTTCCGCGATGCCGCCCGCGTGGAGGGGGCCGGCGAACTGGGCATCTTCTGGCGCATCATGGTGCCGCTGACCTGGCCCGCGTTCCTGACCGTGGCGCTGGTCAACTCGATGAACATCTGGAACGAGTTCCTGATCGCCACGGTGTTCCTGACCAAGACCGAGAAGTTCACGGTGGTCACCAGCTACCAGGCGTTCACGGTGCGCTTCGGCCGCGACTGGACCCTGACCAGCGCCGCGTCGTTGATGATGATCTTTCCCATCGTGGCGATGTTCCTGGCCTTGCAGCGGCGCTTCGTGCAGGGACTGACGCAGGGCGGCCTGAAAAGCTGACCCGGCACGACATCTACCGAGGTCGCGCGGGTACCCAAGGATGAGCAATGCGCGCAGGGCAGCGCCGGGAGCCATGGCACCCGATGCGATCCGCCGGGTTGTGCCGGCCCGCTGCCGTGCACTACAGTCCGCGCGAAGGAGATTCGATGCAACGCATAATTCTGACAGCCGCGGCAGCGGTGCTGCTCGCGTGGACCGCGGTGACCGCCTCGGCCGACTACAAGGAAGCCCCGATGCTGGCCAGCATGGTGGCCGCGGGCGAGCTCCCGCCGGTCGAGGAACGGTTGCCGATCGAGCCGAAGGTGCTCGTGCCCCTGGAGGACGTCGGTACCTACGGCGGCACCCTCAACGTGTTCGCGAACCGGCCCAACCCGTGGCAGGACGTGGCCGACTCGCCGGAGCGCAGCTCATACCCGCTGCGCATGAACTTCGACGGCTCGATTGAGCCCGACCTCGCACTGGATTACGAGCTGGCCGATGACCACCTGAGCTTTACGCTCTATCTGCGGGAAGGGATGAAGTGGTCCAATGGCGACCCGTTCATCGCGCAGGACTTCGCGTTCATGTTCAACGACATCCACGCGCACGACGAAATCAACACCTGGGGCGCGCCGATACAGCTCGACAACGTGACCGTGATCGACGACTACACGGTGCGCTGGAACTACAACGCGCCGTACCCGCGCGTCATCCTGGACTTTCTGCACTGGCGCGGCAGCGACTGGATGGCGTACGCGCCGAGCACGTACCTGCAGAAGTGGCACATCGAGTACAACGCGGATGCCAACAAGCTGGCGCAGGAGGAGGGATTCGACAGTTGGAGCAAGGCCTTCCACCATCACTTCTGGTTCAATCCCAGCACCGACCTCGACAAGCCGACCATGCATCCGTGGGTATGGAACACGCAGACGTCGACCATTCGCATCTGGGACCGCAACCCCTACTACTACGCGGTGGACACCGCCGGCCAGCAACTGCCCTACATCGACAAGATCATCAGCCAGACGGTCGATGCCGAGACCTACAAGCTGAAGGTGATTTCCGGCGAGGCTGACTACTCGCGGCAGATGGCGCTCGCCGACTACAGCGTTCTGAAGCAGAACGAGGCGGACGGCGACTACACGGTCGTCCTGGCGCCCGGCACCCGCGGTTCGAACGCGGCCTTCACGTTCGGCCTGGCGCACACCGATCCCGCCAAGCGGGAACTGTTCAACAACGTGGATTTCCGGCGTGCCATGTCGCTGGCGCTCGATCGCGAAGAGATCAACGACCTCATATTCCTGGGGCTGGCGACGCCGCGGCAGGCGACCATCAGCAGCAACGCCACCTTCTACCAGGCGCGCTGGGGCGAAGACAATCCGTGGATCGCATACGACCCGGATGAGGCGAATCGCATGCTCGATGCCCTCGGCCTCGACGAGCGCAACCGGGACGATGTCCGGCTGTTGAACGGCGAACCCCTGCTGCTGACCCTGGTGTTCTTCTCGGGGCCCGCGAACGTCGGCCTGGATCTCACCGCCGAGTTGGTCAAGGAGTACTGGGAGGATGTCGGCATCGGCATCCAGCTCAACCAGATGGAGCGTGCGGCCATCGACGAGGCACAGGATGCCGGTCTGGTCGATGTCTACGGCGAGGTGACCCACGGCGCCGAGGTATACGACTTCCTGTCCACCATCGGCGGCACGGTGAATGCCGGCCGGGAGGGCGCAACGCGCTACTGGAACTACTGGACCGCGGTACGGAACGGTGCCGATCCGAGCGAAGCGCCGGGCGAGAAGCCGCCGGAACTGCTGCAGATGCTGTACGACACGGCGCTCACCGAGAGCCAGTCGACGGTGTTCGGCAGCGACGAATATCATGAAGTCCGCACCCGCGTGTACGAGATGCACTACGATAACCTGTTCACCATTGGCACGGTCGGCCTGGCTCCGCAGCCGATCATCTACCGGGCGAACCTGGGCAACATCGCACGCGAACTGCCGCCCTGGGCGGAAGGATCGCTCACCTTCAATTACTACTCCAACATGTGGTACTTCAAGTAGCCGGCGGTATCGCATCGAGGTGACGAGTGAAGCGGCCCCCCCCCCCGGGGGGGGGGGGTTTTTTATGGGGGAGGCAAAATTAGCCCCCCGCCAAAAAAAGGGGGTGGTGGTGGGGGGGGGGGGGGGGGGGGGGTTGTAGATAAAAAACGAAA
>JAPPGB010000085.1 GCA_028821475.1 Spirochaetaceae bacterium | reverse complement strand
TGGCCGAGGTGGACCCGGAGCTGGCGCAGCCGAGCGACCGGATGCGCGCGCTCGCGGGCGGGCGCTGGGAGCTGAAGGCGGCGGTCGACGCGGAGTGCCGTCACGGGCTGGAGAAGCTGCAGATGCTGCTGTCGCACCGGGACCCGCACCTGACACTGGGCGGGCTGGTGGCGCGGCTGGTGCGGGACGGCCTGCATCGCTACGACCCGGAGCGTCCACCGGAGGTCGCGGCGTCCGGGCGTGGGCGCCTCCGTCGACGGCGTGCGAACGCCGAGCAAGCCGGCGCGGCGCGATTCGGAGACAGTGCAGCGGAACGCGGTGCGCGCGAAGGGCCGCGATGTCGAACGGCAGAGCGGAATCGAGCGGGGCGACACGCCGTTGGCGGCCGATGGGGATGGCGCTCTCCGTCCTTCGGCGCCGACACGGCAAGCGGAGGGCGAGCGCGGCAGCGCGACGCCGGCGGCGGTGCGGGATATTGTCCGCGGCACCGAGTCGGCGGCGAAGCGCCACTCGGAGGTCGAGCATGGCAGCGTTTCGCTTGTGGCGGCACCGAGCAGCGGCGGGCACCACCCTTCGCCGGCGAAGCGCCACTTGGGCACCGAGCGCGGCAGCGCGTCACCGGTGGCGGCACCGAATAGCGGTGGGCGCCCCACTTCGCCGGCGAAGTGCGAATCCGAAGCCGAACTCGGGCGCGCGTCGCGCGCGGTGGCGCGGGACGGCGGCGGGCGGGCGGATGCGGCGGCACGGCGGGATACGCAGGCCGAGCTCGGCGGTGCGAAGTCCGCGGCGGTGCGGGACGTTGTCCACTGCACCGCTTCGGCGGCGAAGCGCCACGGGCAAGCCGAAGTCGGTCGCACGTCGCATGCGGAGGCGCGGGACGGCGGCGGTGGGGCCGCTTTGGCGGAGAACCGATTCGGGCAGGTTAAGGAGGCGCATACCGAGGGAGCTGAACGGCTCGGTGGTGCCGCCGCTTCGGCGCCCGGACGCCATCGTGAGGTGGAGCACTCATGCGCGCAACCGCAGGCGATGCACGGCAGCGGCGGTCGGGCTGCTTCGCAGGCGAAGCGGCACGGGCGGGCGGACGGCGATGGCCGCGACGCGGGGGTAGGAGGTGTCCTGGACCGTGCGACGGGCGCCGCCGGAGCGCGGTTCGAATCCGACCGGCGCGATGCGTCGCGGGCGCCGGTGCGAGGCGGCCGCCGGCGCCCGACTTCGGCGGCCAAGCGGCTGGTGTACGCCGCCGGGCATGGTGTGGTGGGGCCGGCGGAGCGTTCGCCGGCTCTGCAGCGGCACCTCGCCGCGTTGCGCTGCTGCGACGAGTTGCCGGGCTCCCGCTCGCGGTACATTCCGGTAGCGGTGAAGCGGGAGGTGTGGCGGCGCGACCAGGGTCGTTGCAGCTATGTCGACCACCACAGCGGGCGGCGCTGCGGTTCCCGCTATCGGCTGGAGATCGACCACATCGTGCCGTTCGCGCTCGGCGGCGCTTCCGAGGTGCTCAACCTCAGGCTGCATTGCGGAGCGCACCACAGGTTGCGCCATGCTCACGCCGAGAGTGTCCCGCCTGAAGCGCGGCGCGCACCGGTCTTGGCGGTCGACCCCAGGGAACGCGCGTCGACCGGCACAGGCGCTTCGCCAGGCGCTCGTGCGCTGGTGCATGGCAGCCCCGCGACCGCTGGTGATCCTGATCGACGAGATAAGGGGCTCCGACGAGGATCTTCCGCCGCGCGGCGCCGCCCGGCAACGGTGCCCCGGTTACGGTGTGGGGCATGTAGCGTCACCGCGTCCAGCAGGGGCCGGGCGGCGGACCGGGGCGGGCCGCCGGGACGGCCTTGCCCTCTCGGGCGTCATTGCGGCGGGCAGCAGGTCGCAGCGGCAGTGGGGCGCTACCAAATGCGGGTGACGGGGTAGTGGTCGAACGCGGTGTCGGCGCTGACGATCGGCAGGTTCTCGACCGACGCCTGGGCGATGAGTAGCCGGTCGAACGGGTCGCGGTGATGCCACGGTAGCCGGGCGACCTCGCTCGCGTGGCGGTACGAGATCTGCAGTTGTTCGAAGCCACGCTCCTGCAGCACCCGGGCGAATTCCGGATAGAGGGGGCGCGAAACTGCGAGCTTGCCTACGCTGATCTTGATCGCCATCTCCCACACGGACACGATGCTGTAGACTGGGGTGTTGTCGAGGTTCTCGATTGCGGCCCGGGCGTGGTCGGAGAGCGCCACCTCGTCTTCGACGAACCAGAGCAACGTGTGGGTATCGAGCAGGAGCGTCACTTACCGGTAATCGGTGAAGTCTTCCAGTGGTGCATCGAAGTCGGGCGCGATGTAGGTGAACGTCCCCTTGGCGAAACCTGCCCGGCGCGCCCGGCTGGGCGGGGCGACGGGCCGGAGCTCCGCGATCCGTCTCCCGCGCCGCGTCAGGTAGAAACGCTTGCCCTTCAGAACCTGGTTCAACAGCGCTGAAAGGTTGGTCTTCGCCTCCAATGTGCCGATCTCTTCAACTTCCATCGCACTCAATGTAGTCAGAGTGGTCAGCGCAAGCAAACCATCGTCGCAGTTTCGCAGTTTGCGTCGTTGACCAATCGCGGGCTGCGTCTTTAGCCTGGACGGGAGTCATGGTGGAAATGGAACGGACCGCATACGGTTCTGCAACGGGCGACATGCCGCAAGTTCGTCATCCGATCCATCGCCGTTTCGACGCGGAGGATCTCGTGCGGCTGCGCCGGTCATCCGAGCGGCGGCGTTACGCGGCATCGCAACGGCTGGGGCGCATCGATCCCAACCCCCACCAGATCGACGCGGTGATGTTCGCCTTGCGCCGCATCCCCGAAGGCGGCTGCATCCTGGCCGACGAGGTGGGGCTGGGTAAGACCATCGAGGCCGGTCTCGTGATTGCCCAAGTGATGGCCGAGGGCACCGAGCGGATCCTCATTGTCGTCCCCAAGCCGCTCCTGGGACAGTGGAAGGATGAGCTCTACACCCTGTTCGGCATCTCCGCACGGGAGGCTGCCGACGCCCGCTGTGAGATTACGGCGCCGGGCGTGTTTCTGGTCGGGCGCGAGTACGCGGGCAGCGCATCGGGTTCGCAACGGCTGATGGCTGCGCCGCCATTCGGCCTGTGCGTCATCGACGAGGCGCACGAGATGTTTGCCGGCATCTACAAGCGCTTCGACCGCTTCGGCGGGTACGACGAGAGCGGCGGCTCGGCGCAGACAGCGCACCGGGTTCGCAAGCTGATCGGTCCGGCGCCGGTCCTGCTCCTGACGGCCACGCCGATTCAGAACTCACTCGACGAACTGTGGGGGCTGCTGCACTACGTCGAGCGTACCGGGACGCTGGTGGGCTCGTTGCCGACCTTCAAGGCGCTGTTCTGCGCCGGGCAGGACGGCCGGCGGCTGGTTCCCGAGCAGGCGCCGGAACTGCGGCGGCGGTTGACCGAGGTGGTGCAGCGGACGCTGCGCCACCAGGCGCAGGAGTTCCTGGACCAGCCCTTCGTCGGCCGCCGCGCCAAACTCTACGAGTACTCGATGAGTGCCGAGGAGAAGCAGCTCTACGACGACGTGACAAACTACCTTTTGTCCCCGAGCCTGAACGCGTTTCAGGGTCGTTCGCGGCAACTGCTGCTGATCGGGTTTCATCGCATCATGGCGTCGTCGACGGCGGCGCTGGCGAGGAGTCTCGCACGGGTGGCGGAGCGGCTGCGGCGCATGCGCCAGGGGGCGTCCGAGGCCAACGGCGCCGGCGTCATCGAATCGCTCACCGGCGACCTCGATGACGATGACCTTCCGGAGGTCGAATATCTTCCGGAGGTCGAAGGTATTCCGGAGATCGAGGATGAACCGGGCGTCGAGCGTTCGTCGGCGATCGACGACGAGCTGGCACGGGTCGAGGATTTCGTTCGCCGTGCCCGCTCCCTCCCGCACGACAGCAAGGCGCTCAGCCTGGTTCAGGTCGTGCGCTCCATCGGCGATCGGCGCGGCGGCAACGGCAAGCTCGTGGTGTTTACCGAATCGTTGACGACGCAAGAGTTTCTTCGCGACCTGCTGATCGGACACGCCGGCCTCGAGGAAACCGGGATCACCCTGTTCCGCGGCCACAACGACTCGCCGCGGGCGCGGCAGGCACTGCGGCGCTGGCAGGAAGAGGTGGGCCGTCACCTTCCGGCGCACGGTCTGCCGAGCCCGGACATCGCCGTGCGGCTGGCGCTGGTGCACGAGTTCAAGACCCGTTCGCGCGTGTTCATCGCCACCGAAGCGGGCGCCAAGGGGCTCAACCTGCAGTTCTGCGACACGATCGTCAACTACGACCTGCCCTGGAATCCGCAGCGCATCGAACAACGGATCGGCCGCTGCCATCGCTACGGGCAGAAGCGCGACGTGACGGTGGTCAATTTCCTGGCGAAGGACAATGAGACACAACGGCTGACGCTGGAGATACTGACGCAGAAGCTGGACCTGTTCGGCGACGTGCTGGACATGTCCGATTCGGTGCTGCATGAGGCACGCTCGAAACGGTCGGAGGAATTGACCACCGCCCTCGGCCCGGACTTCGAGCAGCAGCTCAACCGAATCTGGGAACGCGCCCGTTCGATTGACGAGGTCGAGGAAGAACTGCGCCGCCTGCGGGAAACCATGGAGGACCGCCGCCGCGAACTGGACCGGATCCGGGAGCATACGACCGGCCTCATAGAGACACGTTTCGATGACTCCGTGCAGCAGGTGTTCCGGCGCATCGCCGACGAGTTGCCCGCTACGCTCGCCGCACTGGATGCCGACCTTGAACGGGTCGTTACCGACTACCTGCGGGCCAACGGAATCGACCATGCGAGCGAGGTTCACAAACGCCGCCGGCTGATCCGCATTCCCGCTTGCGAGCGGCTTCCCGGTGCGCTGTCGGAAGGGCTCTCGGTCGCGGCAGGGCATGCGGATGCGTTGGAAGAGTTCGATGCCCTGCACGTCGCCCATCCGCTGGTGCGGGCCGCGGTTGACGATGCTCGACGGACAGGATCGGGGACCTTCTCGGTGCGGTTCCGGCTCACCGCGCAGGCGCCGGAGGTGCTGGAGCGGCGCCGAGGGGCGCGCGGCCGCCTGGCGCTGAGCCGCATCTCCTATCGGGGATTCGAGCGAGAGGATCGCCTGGTGGCGACCGCCGTGTTCGAAGATTCGGCAGTCCTGCGGCCGGCGGAAGCAGCGCTGGAGTTGCTCGCTATGCCGTGCGAAGATCTGCCGGCTCCGCTCGACGACCTTTCCGTGACCACCGCCGACCTGGACGAAGTGGTGGACGAAGAACTGTTCTTCGACCAGACCCATGCCGCCGACGCCGAAGCGCAGGCATTCTCCCGTGCCCTGGACCAGCTCGACCAGTACGTGGAAGATCGACTTCTGGTGCTTCGCCGCGGGCAGCGGGAAATCTCGGATCAGCTCAAGCAGGCCGAGGAACGGCGCGACGCGGCGTTGGGCGCCGATGCCCGCGGCCGCGCCGAAGACCGCATCCGGCGCCTGGAACACGAGCTGAGCGACGCCGACGACCGGATCGAACGGCTCGCGGCCCGAGATGACGGCGACTATGAGCGCTGGCGGTCGGAAGCCCACCGCCGCCGGTACGAACCGCCGCGGGCTGCGCGGCTGTTCGACCTGGAGTTTGTCATCGCATGACCGGACCGACGTGAACGAGCGCAAGGGAGTGGACGTGGCACTCAAGTTACTGCACACCGCCGACTGGCATCTCGGCTTGCGATTCCCCGCGGTGACGCCGGAGCAGGAGAAACGATTGACGCGGGCGCGCCTCGAAGTGGTGGGGCGGATTCTCGACCTCGCCGAGAGCCGTGGAGTAGACGCGGTTCTGTGCGCGGGCGATCTGTTCGACGAGCCGCGACCGGACCGGGAATGGTGGCAAGGACTGCTGTCCGAATTCGGGCGCAGGTCGTGGACGCGGCCGGTCATCCTGCTGCCGGGGAACCACGACCCGTTGACGCCGAACTCGATCTATGCCCCGGGAAATCCGTTCCGGCGCGGACTGCCCGGCTACGTGCACGTGGTCGATTCCGATGAGTTCGAGTTGCCGCTCGGGTCTGCCGCGGTCGTGTATGCGAGGCCGTGTCGTTCGCGTGCGGGTCAGACCGGTTTGGCGGCCAGCCTTCCGGCGCGCGCCGTTGGCGATGAGCGGATTCGCATCGGGCTCATTCACGGCCAGACCTTCGACCTCGAGGACCACCAGACCACGTTCCCGATAGAACGGAACGCCGCGGTGGAGCGCGGACTCGACTATCTCGCGATCGGCGACACGCACGGCTATCGCGATGTGGAGCCGGATGCCAAGGCTCCGACCATCTATCCGGGAGCACCCGAAGCAACCAGATTCGGGGAGAACGACTCCGGCCACGTCGCCGTGGTGTTCTTTCCGCGCGACCGGGCGCGGCGGGCCCTGGTCAACAAAGAAGCGGTCGCGGCCTGGTCGTGGCGGGAAGAGACCTGCCGTTCCCTCGCGGAGCTGCGGCGATTGCGGGACGACAACATGAGAAAGACCGTGCTCAGGCTCACGCTCGATATGCGACTGCCACTGCACGAATACGACGAGGCCGTTCGTGTGCTGACGGAGTTGGAGGGGTCGCTGTCGTCGCATCCGAGGGTCGGGGTGCTGATCGCCGACCGGAGTCGGCTGCGACTCGACGCGGCCGACTCGTCGCAGTTCACGGACGACTTGCCAGAGGTGCTCCGGTCCGTCGTCCGGCGGCTGAGCGAGCGCGCGGCGGACGAGCCGGAGGCCGAGCGCGCCCTCCATCATCTCTACGGTTTGGTCCGGGAACCGTAAGCAGCGATGTGGATCAGGCAGATCTCCGTACGGCACTTCGCCGGAATACGCTGCGCCGAAGTCTCTTTCGATCACGGACTCAACGTCCTGTACGGACCGAACGAGATCGGCAAGTCGACGCTCGTGGACGCCATGCGTGCCGGGCTGCTGCTGCTGCACGGCGCAACGGCCGCCCGCGACTTCGAGGACTGGCATACCGATCAACCCCCGCGGGTGGCACTGACGTTCGAGACCGAGCCACAGCGCATCTGGCGCGTGCGCAAGAGCTTCGGCAAGGGGGCGGATGGCTCGAGCTACCTGGAGTTCTCGCGTGACGGCAAGACCTTCACTCAGGAGGCCAAGGGGCGCCAGGTAGACGGCCGGATTCGAGAGCTGCTGCGCTGGGGCCTGCGACCACCAGGCGGCAAAGGGAGCCCCAAGGGTTTCTCCGAGTCGTTCCTGGCGACCACCCTGCTGGCCGATCAGCGTGAAGTCGCCGCCGTGCTCGACCGGAGTCTCGACGATGACGCCGACGAGTCAGGGAAAGGACAGCTTACCGCGGCGCTGCAGGCGCTGGTCCAGGACCCGGTGTTCCGAACCGTTGTCGCCCGCACCCAGGAGCGCGTTGACGAGGCATTCACGGGTACTGGGCAACGGAGCCGGCGTCGAGGATCGCCATGGATCAACCTTCGCGACCAGCGTCAGGCCGCCGACCAGCGGCGAACCGAGATTCGCCGCCGCGTTACCGAGAGTGACGATGCCCGAACACGGGTCAAGAAATTCAGCGACGAACTCGACGAAGCCCGCAGCCAGCTCGACAACGCGCGTCGACATCACAAGCGGATCGACATGGCCTGGGATCGACAGCAGGCGAGAGACACTGCCGGCACCGAAATCGCCAAGGCAGAACGCGAACGAGACCGCATCCAGGGTCTTCATGCCGACCTGGACCAGGCCAATCGGGAACTGTCGGCTGCCAAGGAAGCGGTCAGCGCGGCCGACAAGGGCATGGAACAGGCGGCCGAAACAGAACGGCGCGAACGCGCCTGCCTCCAAACCGCCCGCGATCGCCTGGCCGAGTTGGAGAGTGGCGACGCGCGGCAGAAGCGAACTATCCGCACGCAGGAGATCGAGAATCTCCGGCTCAAGAACAGGAACCGGCGAACGGAGGTCGAGCAGGTCAAGGCGGAGGCCTCCGGAGTTCGAGACCTGGAGGCCGCGGCGCAGCGGCTGCGCGCGGACTTGGCGGCCAGGTCACGGGAGATAACCGCGGCCAGGTCGCGCGTGCAACAGGCGCAAGAACAGGACCGCAAGGACGCCGCTGAAATCAGTCGCGTTACCGAACGTACCCTGGCTCTGAAGCTGCTGGCGTCACGCAGGCAGCTTGCCGAGATCGACGAGTCGGTCCGGCGCGCGAGGAATCTGCGTGCAGCGGCGCGGGCGAAATCGGAGCGTGCGGAGGCGCTGCGCGCGTCGATCGAGGATCTCTCCTTGCCGGACTCCGAACAGTTGGAAAAACTGCGCGCGTTGCAGACGGATCTCCGGGTTGCGGAAGAGGCCCTGCAGGTGGGAGTGTCGGTCGAGATCACACCTGCCCGCCCGCTGTCCGTCACGACCCGCGCCGACGACGGACCGTCCCGGACGGACGACCTGACTCGGCCTGTTGCGGTCGAAGCGGCCGCGCGTCTCCGTGTGGAGCTGGAGGGTGTCGGGCAGATCGAGATTCAGGGCGGGCGACGCGATTCCCGCCGGCGAGCTTCGCGGCTGCGAACGCAGTGGGCCGACGCGACCACCGGGCTGTTCCAACGCCTCGACGTCGACAACCTGGACGAGGTTTTCGCGAAGTGCCGCACGGGCGAGAACAAGCTGGCCGAGGCTGACCGTCTGGCCCGCGAAGCGGAGCAGGAACACGAGCGCGCCGCGGCCGCCGCGTATGAAGACGCATTCATAACCGAGCGCGAGCGGGAGCGGGAACGACTCGAACGCCAACTTGGTGCCCATCTTGGCGAGCGGGACCTGGAGGAGTTCGTTCGTCAGTGCGCGTCCGGCGACGGCGCCGACACCGACATTGCCGACACGGCCGCGCTGGAAGAGAAGCTGGAATCCATTCGCGCCGATCGCGATCGCAGAACCGGACTGATCGCCGACCTTGGACGGCAAGTGTCCAGGGCCGAGGGAAGCATCGAGTCCAGCCGGCAGGAGCTGGACAAGCAGGAAGCCGCGCTCGAAGACCAACGGAAGGCTCTCGACGACGGCTGGGAGTCGGCTCTGGCGCAGGTGGAAGCGGAACTCGACACCCTGAGGGAAGAGGACCGGAACCTGGGCAAGGAGCTCGCAACGCTGGAGACCGGGGCCGGCAACGAAATCGAACAAGCCCGAACCAGGGTACGGGAGCGCTCGCAGCGGCTGGCGGTTGCCGAGTCGCGCAGCACCAGGTGCAGAGAGACGGTCGAATCGGCGCGCGAGGCACGCGACCGGCTGACCGGTAGGGTCGATGAGCGCGCCGCTCTGGTGCAGCGCGAAGATCTCGCCGCGGCACACGCTCACCTCGAGGCTGTCCGCGCCAGGTTCGCAGAACTGCCCGTACCGGAGAGGGGAGTCACCGAACGGGACCGCGAGCAGGCAGGGGAAGCCGTACGGCTCCTGGCCGAAGAATGCAACGCTCGGCAGGCCGAGTTGCAGAAGGCGGAAGGCGCGCTGCAACAGGTTGGGGGTCATTCCGTCCAGGAGCAACTCGAACAGGCGGACGAGGCCGTGAAGGCCATCGACCGCCGCGAGGGCGAGGTTGAAATCGAATATGGCGCCTGGAAGCTGCTGCTCGAAACGCTGCGCGAGGCCGAGGCCGAAGATGCCGTGCACCTCGGCAAGGCGCTCGTCGAACCGGTGTCGCGGCGCGTCTCCGAACTGACCGGTGGCGCGTACGGCGAGGTGTCGATCGCGCCGACGCTTTCGACTGAGAGTATCGAGGCCGCCGGCAGCGAGCGGGAGTTGTCGAGGTTGTCGGTCGGGACCCGCGATCAGCTTGCCACCGTGCTGCGGCTCACCATCGCGGAGAAGCTCGGCAGCACCGTCGTTCTGGACGACCAGCTCGTGCAGAGCGACCCATCACGCATGCGCTGGCTGTACGAGTTCATGGTGCAGTGCGCCAGGGAGTTTCAGATTCTCGTGCTCACCTGCCACCCCGACCGGTATGATCCGGCAGATGGACCCGCGGTGCGCTCGATCGACCTCACCAAACACGTCGAGCGTACGCGATCGTAGCTCCTCGACGACGCCACGCCCGCGGCGCTCCCCGCATACGCGAGGATGGACCGGCGATCGAGCTGTTCAGGCACGGAGATGTTCGTCGTGTTCGTCGGCGAAGAGCGCTTCTCGCGGGGAGGGAGCGGATACGGACTCGGCGTGAATCAGTTGCCAGCCGTGGAACACCACGGCCAAGCCGGTGAAGCGGACCGCCGGATACTGGCGGGCCAGCCGTTCGTCGGCGACGTAGCGCTGTAGCTGCTCGACCGCCTGTCGCGCCACCGCCGCTACGCGCGCCGCGCCCGCCGGCGCGCCGCGCCCCAGGTACTTCAACTCGATCACGTAGCCGTGGCGCATGCCGGGGTAGCGCTGCAGGTGCGGCTCCAGGCAGATGTCGGCGTAGCCGCCACCCAGCTCCCGCTCGGTGTGGAACACGAAGTGCTCGGTGGCGCTCAGATAGGCCGCCAGGAAGCCCTGAATTACTTTCTCGCCGTCGATATAGTCGCGGATCGAGGTCTGGCCGGCGATCGCGGCGGTCAGGAACTCCAGCACCGGGCGCCACGCGCCACGGAACGCCATCTCGTGCACCAGCCGGCCGAAGGTGTGCAGGTCCACCGAGAACACGCCCACGTCGCGGTAGCCGTCGCGCAGGTAGCCGTACATCAGGCGGCGGACGGTCTGGTTGGGGATCGCCAGCCGCGGCGCGTACTCGTGCACCTCGCGGATGCTCAGCAGCCCGAAGTAGTGCAACAGCGACACGAAGTTCTCCCGCTGGTTCAGCTCTTCCAGCGGGAATCCGCTGCGCAGCTCGCTGTCCACCCAGCCTTCGCCGAGCAGGTGGCGCAGCAGGTCGAAGTTGCCGTTGAGCTGCCGGTTGACGGTCAGCAGGTGGCGCAGCTTGCCGTAGTCGATGCGCACGTTGGTGTCGATCAGTTCCTCCGAGGGCGCCTCGTTGGCGATGGATTCGTTGAGGTAGTAGAGCACCATGCCGGTGTTGTACAGGTCGCCGGTCGCACCCTTGGCAAAGCGGTAGCCGTTGTACCACTCGCTCATCACCGCCAGCGTATCGTCCACGTCCTGGTTCATTACGCCGTGCTCGTGGTAGGTGTCCAGCAGATTGCGTACGTCGGCTTTCGTGAAGCCCAGGAGGTCGTTGAACTTGCGCCGCAGGCTGATGTTGACGCCGATGTTGAAGCCGCTGGTCACGTCGTCCATGGTGATTGGCGACACGCCGGTAATGAACATCCGCTCCACGCCGCCGCCCTGCCCGGCGCCGGCCTTGAGGGTGGCGAAGAAGGTGCGGTAGAAGCCGCCCCCGCGGGTGAATGACTCGTACGCCTCCGCCCCGCGATGAGCCAGTATGGTGTTGGCGAAGTTGTCGTACTCGTCGATCAGCACGTACAGCGGGATGTTCTGCCCGCCGGTGTACTCGAATAGTTGGTTCAGCTTGCCGTCTATCGACGGGTGGGAGAGGATGCGATCGATCACCGGTTCGGGGAACAGGTCGCGGTTCCTCTCCAGCGCGCCACGCAGCTTGATGAGGCAGTAGGTCTCGAACCGTTCGCGCAGGGTCTCCAGGGTATCATCGAACGCCGAGAAGTCGAAGCGCAGGATCACGTAGCGGTGGCGGTTCGGTGTCGGCCGCCGCGCGATGTCGGTGCCGCCGAAGATCGCCTCGAAGCGGTCGGCGCGGTTGCGGTCGTAGTAGCTCTCCAGCAGGGCCACCCAGCACGACTTGCCGAAGCGGCGCGGGCGGATCAGGAAGGCGAACCGCTCCTGTTCCAGGTCGTGCAGGAAGCGCGTCTTGTCCACGTACAGGGTGCGCTCCCGGCGCATCGCCTCGAAGTCGGCCCAGCCGTACGGTATCTGTGGATACGGGGTGTTCAGCTCCTTGCCTCCGGTCGGTTCCGTCACGCCCGTCTCAGGCTGCCAACTGAGTCAGGTTATCCGGCTTGGCGCCGAAAGTCATCGACGCGGGGGGCGTACTCGTTGACGTTCAGATAGTTCCGCATGGTGATGACAGGCGAGCCGCATGGCGCGACAATGGCGGCCGTGCGTACGTTCAATACCGCCGGCCCGATCGATGCGGAGGACCACTACCACATCCCGCCGCTGCAGCGGATCGACCTCGACGAGGTGCTCGGCCTGGTGGCGAACAAGAAGTACTTCGTGCTGCACGCGCCGCGGCAGACCGGCAAGACGTCGGCGCTGCTGGCGCTGCGCGACCTGCTGAACGGCGGGCAGGCGGGCGACTATCGCTGCCTGTATGCCAACGTCGAGAACGCTCAAGCGGTGCGCGAGAACGTGGCCGAAGCGATGCGCACCGTGCTCGCCGAGCTGGCGTTCCAGGCGAGCGTGACGCTGGGCGACGAGACCCTGGATGAGTTGTGGCCGGCGCTGCTGGAACGGGTCGGGCCGGCTCAGGCGTTGCGCCAGGCGCTGGCGCGCTGGTGCATGGCGGCCCCGCGCCCGCTGGTGCTCCTGATAGACGAAATCGACGCCCTGGTGGGTGACTCCCTGCTGTCGGTACTGCGGCAACTGCGCACCGGATACGTCGACCGCCCGCAGCGCTTTCCGCACAGCATCGTCCTGTGCGGCCTGCGCGACGTGCGTGACTACCGCATCCACTCGTCAGCGGAGGATCGCCTGGTGCTCGGCGGCAGCGCGTTCAACATCAAGTCGGAGTCGTTACGGCTCGGCGACTTCAGCGAGCAGGAGATGCGCGCGCTGACCACGCAGCACACGCAACAGACCGGCCAGGCGTTCACGGAAGATGCGCTGGGGCTGATCCGGGAGCGCACCGCCGGCCAGCCGTGGCTGGTGAACGCGCTGTGCTACGACGCCTGCTTCCGCCACAAGCCGGGGCGCGACCGTACGCGCCCGATCACCGCGGCCGCCATCCTGGAAGCGCAGGAGCGGCTGATCCTGCGCCGTGACACCCACATCGACGACTTGGCGAACAAGCTGCGCGAGGAGCGCGTGCGGCGCGTGATCGAGCCGATCCTGGCCGGCACCGACGAGATCAGGGGCTCCGAAGAGGATCTCGCCTACGCCCGCGACCTGGGATTGGTGGCGCCCGCCTCCGACCGACCGCCGCGCGTCGCCAACCCGATCTACGCCGAGGTCGTGCCGCGCCATCTGAACAACCTGGTGCAGGCGACGCTTCCGCAGCGGATGGCGTGGTACGTGGATGCCGACGGCGGGCTGGACGTGGAGGGGTTGGTCGCGGCGTTCCAGGCGTTCTTCCGGGAGCATTCCGAGCACTGGGTGCAGCGCTTCGAGCAATACCACGAGGCGGGGCCGCAGTTGCTGCTGCAGGCGCACCTGCAGCGGGTGGTCAACGGCGGCGGGCGCATCGAGCGGGAGTACGCGCTGGGGCGGGGCAGGACCGACCTGCTGATCGCGTGGCCGCAGGGCGGGCGCGAGCGGCGCTGGGTGGTGGAGTGCAAGCTGCGGCGCGGCGACCTGGAGCGCACCATTGCGGAAGGACTGGCGCAGACGCGCGCCTACGCGGACCGGTGCGCCGCCGAGGCGGGCCACCTCATCGTGTTCGACCGCTCGCCGGAGCGCACCTGGGAGCAGAAGATCTTCCGCCGCCCGCCGCCGCCCGGCATGGACATCCCGGTCACGGTGTGGGGCATGTAGCGTTATGCCTGGGCGGCGAGGTGGGGGGCGATTCTGTCTTCGTTCAACTCGTAGCCGAGGCCGGGGGCGGTTGGGGGGATGATGTGGCCGTCCTGCCAGGCGATCGGTTCGGTGAGGATGTCGCGGTGGAACTCGGAGAAGGTCTCGATGCCCTCCTGGATGAGGAAGTTGGGCGAGCACACGTCGACGTGGATCGCCGCGGCAGCGGCGAACGGACCGCCCCACACGTGCGGGGCGATGTGCGCGTAGTGGGTCTCGGCCATGGTGGCGATCTTGCGGGTCTCCGAGATGCCGCCGGTGATCGACAGGTCCATCTGGATGATCGAGGCGGCCTGCTTCTGCAGCAGCGGCAGGAACTCCCAGCGGGTCATGAGCCGTTCGCCGGTGGCCACCGGGATCGAGGTGGCCTGCGCCACGCGCGCCATCTCGTCGACGTTGCCGGGCGCGACCGGCTCTTCGAACCACAGCGGCTCGTAGGGCTCGAGGCGCCGGGCGAGCCGGATGGCGGCGTGGGTGGTCAACTGGCCGTGGGTGCCGATCAGGATGTCGCAGCGGTCGCCGGCCGCCTCCCGCATCGCCCGCACCACCGCTTCGACGTAGGAGAGGGTCTCCAGGCGGTGCGGCTCCAGGCCGCCCACCGGGTCGAGCTTGACGGCCGTGAAGCCGCGCTCCATGTAGCGCAGGATGTCTTCGGCCGCCTTTTCCGGCGGGTCGCCCATCTTCCAGCCGTACAGGTAGGTGTAGGCGCGCAGCTTGTCGTGGAACAGGCCGCCGAGCAGGTTGTACACCGGCTCGCCGAGCGCCTTGCCGGCGATGTCCCAGCACGCCATGTCGATGGCGCTCAGCACCGGGGTGGCGATGGGGCCGGGATGCAGCACCGCGTGGCGCCGGAACACGTCCCACCAGATGCGCTCCCGGCGCATCGGATCGGCCCCCTTCAGGATCGATTCGAAGATCTCCTGCGCCACCTGCAGCGCCGACCGCCGGTGGGTGCCATGCCAGGTGCATTCGCCGGTGCCTTCGATGCCGTCGTCGGTGATGAGCTTGATGAACAGCCAGTACTTGCCGCCCTTGCCGGGCGGCGGCACCGGCACGAAGTACCCCTTGAACCGCTCGATCTTCATGGCCCCGACGGTAACCGGGATGATCCGCCGCCGCAATTCCCTCAGGTGGCAAGTGGTGGGGCGCTAGTGAACCGACCCGGCGGCTCCGGCGCCGAGACCGCCGGCACCGCCCCTGAGCCGGGGGTCGAGCAGGTCGCGCACGGCGTCGCCGAACATGTTGAGACAGTAGACGGTAATGGTCAGGGCGAGACCGGGCCAGAGAGCCAGCCGCGGCGCTATCTCCATGAACTCGCGCCCTTCCCGGCTGAGCAGGCCTCCCCACTCCGGAATGGTGAATGGCAGGCCGTATCCGAGGAAGCCCAGAGAAGCGATACTCAGGATCACGCCCCCGATGTTGATGCTGAACCCGATGATTATCACCGGCATGATATTGGGTACGACATGCCGGAAAAATGCTCTCCATTTCGAGCTGCCGATCGCCTCTGCCGACTCGAAATACACATTTTCCTTGATGTCGATAACCGCGCCTCGCAACACTCTCGAGCCCCCGATGCCTCCGGCTATCCCCAGCACCAGGATTATCTGCGGCACACCGCGCCCGACGATCGACATCACCGTCAACAACAGGAGCAGTGCCGGGAACGACATCCAGGCGTCGACAAATCGCTGCACGCCCAGGTCCAGTTTGCCGCCCAGGAACCCCGACGTGCCGCCGATCAGGGTGCTGACCACGACACCGAGCGCGGTCGTGGCCAGACCGACCAGCAACGAGGTGCGGGCCCCGTGGATGATGCGGCTCAACGAGTCTCGTCCCAATTGGTCGGTACCGAGGAGATACTGGGCCGAGGGACCCTTCATCATGTCACGAATGTGTGGCTCATCGTATGGATAGGGGGCCAGCACATCGGCAAAGATACCCACCAGAACCAGAATCACTATGACAACCCCGCTGGCAGCACCCAGCGGCTTTTCGGTCACCAGTCTGACCAGGAAATCAGCCATAACGGACCCTCGGATCGAGGTAGGGATAGGTCAGGTCGATGATCAGATTACCCCCTACCACGGCGCCGGCGAACACCAGGTTTACCGCGGACACCACCGGATAATCTCTGCCTTCGAGTGAATTCAGAAACAGGCGACCCAACCCCGGCAGGTTGAATATGTTCTCCATGATGACGGAGCCGCCTACCAGCAGAGGCAACTGCATGCCCATCAGGGTGACTACCGGGATGAGGGCATTCTTGGTGGCGTGTCGCACCACCACTACCCTCTCACCGAGGCCCTTCGACCAGGCAGTCCTGATATAGTCTTGCCTGAGCACCCCCAGCATCATGGTGCGCGTCAACCGCATCGTGCCTGCAGCCATGGCCGTCCCCAGAATCAGGCTGGGAATGAGGAGCACGCCAAGATTCCCCAGCGGATCTTCGGTGAAAGGAACCCAGTCCATCGGTGGCGCCCAGCCCCACCAGATGGCCGGGTAGATCATGACCATCAGGGCCAGCCAGAAGTTGGGCGTTGCCAGGCCGATGATGGCGATGGTGCGGCCCGCGTAGTCGGCAGCCGTATCCTGGCGCATCGCCGAGTAGATGCCGACCGGCAGCGCTATCAGGAGCCCGATAACGATTGCCATGGCGCCGAGCTCGATGGTGAGCGGCAATCTACCGAGTATCCTCTCCTCTATCGAGAAACCGCCAAACATCCATGATTCGCCAAGCGTACCTTGCAGAACCCCTCTGAAGTGGGACTCACCGGTAACCGGATCAGGGGTCGGCAACACGCCCATCCAGCGTCCGTACTGCACGTGGACCGGCACGTCCAGTCCCAGGTAACGCTCAATAGCTTCACGGTCAATCTCGATGGCCGAACCATAGGACTGCATCCTGTTCTCCATCGCGTCCACGATGTCGCCGGGGAGGAAGCGGACCGCGAGAAACACCAGAATCGTCAATATGAACAAGGTGGGGATCGCCAGCAACAACCGCCTGATGATATAGGCTCTCAAGTCGCCGACCTCATTCGGGAGCTGGGAAGTGCGCTCGGACGCGACGACCTCCCAGCTCCGTTCTTCTTCAAACCCTAAAAGCCCATCGACTCCTTCAACTCCTGGTCGATCCAGAAGCGGGCGCCAAAGGTGTATTCGAATTGGTTACCTCCCAGTATCAATTCTCCGTTATAGCCCTTGACCCACGGCTGGGTCACGCTCGTCCATGGTATTACATTACCGGCAAATACGGCCCAGTGCCGCTCTATCGCGTACATATTCAACTCTCGCGCCAACAGGTCTTGCTGTTCTTCCGTGCTTACCTTCTCGGCGGCTGCCAACATGGCGTCAAAAACCGGATCGTTCACATTGGCGGCGTTCCAACCACCATCAGTCCCGTACCGAGCCATGGTCCCCCAAGGCGGTGCCGTCCCCGTGGCGGCCATTGTGTTATTGAACATGTCCCAATCTCTAGCTTCCACTCTAGGCCGCATCTCCGCACCTGGCACTGGTTCAATCTCTACCTCGACGCCAATGTCGCGATAGTATGTAGCGGCTAACAATTCTATGTAGCTCAGGTCTTGCGCATCATGCCAAGCCAAGTGGGCCTTGAACCTGATGCCGTCGGCATCGCGCGGATACCCCGCCTCGTCAAGGAGCTCCTCGGCACCTTCCGGGTCATACACATAGCCTTTCTTGACCTCTTCTGGCCACTCTTCAAATGGGATGCCAGCCACTGGGACATCGTTGGCAACCAGTCCCTGAGGCCCCCACGTTCCCCACCCCTTGAAGTAGGTGTCGTGCAGTGTCTCAAGGTCCAGTGCCATCTGCATTGCCTTGCGCACCCGGATGTCATCAAAGGGCGCCCTTTGCGTGTTCATGCCGAAACTATTGTTCGTCCTTACCAAGTGTTCCCATACCACGATTTCGGGGTTGGTCCGCTGCAGGCTTTCCACCTTGTCGATGCTGTTGAGCGCCGGCGGATAGGACAGCGGGGCGCCGGCGTAATCGATCTGACCCGTGCGCAGTGCCGCAATCCTTGTTGCCGGTTCCGGCATCACCTTGACCCTGAACTCGTCAACATAGGGCAACCGGTTACCCGGGAATTTTTCGTCATGTCCCCAGTAGTTTGGATTCTTGGTAAGGGTCATCGAGCTGCCCTCGACAAGGTCAGTCAGCATCCAGGGTCCGGTGCCGACCACGTTCCTCCAATCCTTCATGTCCCCGTGTTCATCGATTACCTCCCGTGCAACAATAAAGTGAACTACGGGGGAAATGATCGACCGCAGCGCACGGGCGTCTGGCCGCGTCAGCTTGAAGACGACCGTCCGTTTGTCGGTTGCCGTTATCGACTCGATCGGCATCGTGTTCCACCCATCCCAATGTGTACGATGTGCATACGTAACTCCAGTTGTTGATGTGTGAGAGTATTGCGCAGCGAATTGCCGCGTTTTCGCCACTCTCGCGCCCGCAACGCAGGCGGCCGGACGGAGTCGAATTCACTTGCCAGCGCGCGGCGTGCGACTCAAGGGCTCACGCCTGTCACGCCGCGCGCACGTACGGTTCTTTGAGTACCAATTTGCGCCTCCGATGGGCCGGCAACAGCCGGCGGGGTTGTGGTGAATGAAGGAGGTGGAGCGACGAGTGAGATTGACCGGCGACGCCGGCGGTGGTGAAGGCGACGGCGCGCGCGCTTTCGCGTACGTGGCGACCGGCCGGAGCGGTTAAAGGTTTACCGAATAAATAATTGCGGGGGGAGGCAGAGGATTGTACTGGCTGCCTTGCCGGCAACCGGTCACTACACTGGCTGTGATGGTGACGACTCATCCCGATCCGCCTCTTTCTGAACGCGGCATGGTCGCACGCGGGCGGCAGCCTGTCAATCTCCCGTTGAAGCGAGGGTGCATTCCGCCAGTGTGGTAGCGGTCAGGCGGCCTCGAGCTGGGTCTGGTC
>JAPPGB010000084.1 GCA_028821475.1 Spirochaetaceae bacterium | reverse complement strand
GGCCGCGGCTGCCGCCTCGGCGGCCGCGGCTGCCGCCTCGGCGACGGCGACGGCGGCTTCAGCTTCGGCGACCGCGGCCTCAGCGTCGGCGCGCGCTTCGGCGATGTCGGCGTCGGCGCGCGCCTCGGCGTCGGCAACCAGTTAATCGGCGGTCGGCGGCAGGGTCACGCGCCGGATGCCGGCGACCTGCAGGCGGTTGTCGCCCGCGTAGCGCAACTCGCCGGTGTAGCCGCTGCCGCCGACGCCGACGAATGCCACTTGCAGGGTGTCCGGCGACACGAGCGTAAGCTCGGTCCGTGTCAGGTCGACCGAGTCGGGTATCAGCTTGCCGGCACTCCCGAAGATGCTCTCCACCGTGGCGGTGGTTCCCCCGCGATACCGCAACAGTGCCGAGAACGTGTCGTCTCCATAGCCGATCGAGGAGATGTAGATCGATTCGGGTCCGGCCAGGTAGACGCGTGCATTGTCGAAGTTCAGCAGGCCGGGATCGAGGTGTTCGGCGGCAATCGTCACCGCGCTTGCCCGGTACGCCTCCGCAGACATCATGTCGGCCTTGTCCTGCGCCGTTGCCGCGCTGGCGCGGGCACCGGCGATGGCAGCCTGCGACTCCGCTTCGATGCTGGCGGCCCGTTCCTGCGCGGCAGCCGCCGCGGACTGCGCCGCGTCGGCTGCGGCCTGAGCGGTGCCGGCTTCCTCCTGTGCCTGCGCGGCCATCGTCTGCGCCTCGTCGGTGGCGGCCTGCGCGTCGGCCACTTCCGCCTCCAGGGCCGCGACGTCGGCCTGCAGGGCGGCGATCTGTTCCTCGGTGGTCATCTGTACAGATTCCGGTTCCACCGCACCAGATTCCGATTCCACCGCAACTCCGGCCGGACTGACACAGCCGGCGAGCGTTGCGAGCAAGCCGGCAACGGCAGGCAGCACCGCTGCATGCGCCCTGCGAATCAGCGCGCCGAAAATTATCTTCATACCTAGGTCCCCGGATGCCATGTCGCGTATCATTTCCGGCCCCGACAGGCTTGTCAATGAGAAAAAGGGCGCTACCGGCCGGCCTGCACGGGCCCGCCGGCGGTGGTGAGCTCGAACTGGCTGTGGTAGATGCGCGCGTAGGTGCCGTCGATACGCAGCAGTTCGTCGTGCGATCCGCGCTCCACCACCTTGCCGGCATCGATCACGTAGATCAGGTCGGCGCGCTGCACGGTGCTCAGCCGGTGCGCGATCACGAAACTGGTACGTCCCTGCAACAGCTCGCCGAGCGCCGCCTGGATGAGCAGCTCGGTGCGCGTGTCCACGTTGGAGGTCGCCTCGTCGAGCACCAGGATGCGAGGATCCTTGAGCAGCGCACGCGCGATGGAGAGCAGTTGGCGCTGTCCGCGGCTCAGGTTGCTCGCCCCCTCCTGCAGCATGGTGTCGTAGCCGTCGGGCAGGGCGGTAATGAACTCGTGGGCGCGGGCCCGCCGCGCCGCCGCCTCGATCTCGCCATCGCCGGCGTCCGGCCGGCCGTAGCCGATGTTGTGCCGGATGGTGTCGGCAAACAGGAACGTGTCCTGCAGGACGATGCTGATGGCGCCGCGCAGGCTGTCCTGCGTTACCGTGCGTATGTCCTGTCCGTCGATGGTCACGGCCCCGCCCTGCACGTCGTAAAACCGTTCGAGCAGGCTGATTATGGTGGTCTTGCCCGCCCCGGTGGTGCCGACCAGGGCGACCGTGCGGCCCGGTTCGGCGACCAGGTTCATGCCCTTGAGCACCGGCGTATCCGGTTCGTAGGCAAAGTGTACGTCCTTGAATTCGACCCTGCCCTCGCTGACCGCAAGCGGTTTCGCGTCCCGCCGGTCGCGCACCGCCGGTTCCACGTCGAGCAGCTCGAAGATGCGCTCGGCGCCCGCGATGGATGATTGCAGCATCGCCCAGAGCATCGAAATGGAACGCACCGGCTCGAAGAAGCGCCGTTCGTACTGCAGAAACGCCACGATCACGCCGATCGTCACCAGTTCGAGGTTGGCCAGGTACCCGCCGTAGGCAAGCACCACGGCGATGCCGATGCCGCTGATGACATCCATGGTGGGGGCGAACGCGGCGGTCAGCGACTCCGCACCCACGTTGGCGTCGCGGTTGGCGCGGTTCAGTTGCCGGAAGCTCTGCGAGTTCCACGACTGGCGGTTGAACGCCTGCGCGACCTTCGCGCCGGAGATGTTCTGCTCCAGTTCGGTGCTGACGCCGCTGATCGTCTTGCGGGTCTCGCGGAAGGCGGAACGCGCGCGCCGCGAAAACAGCGCCGTACTCACGTACATCAGCGGCAGCAAGGCGAACGTGGCCAGCGCCAGCCGCCAGTTGAGCCACAGCATGCCGATCAGGATGGCGATCAGCAGCAGGAAGCTGGACACCAGCCGCGACAGCCCCATGCCGACCACCCGGTTGATGACGTCGGTATCGTTGACCAGCCGCGACAGCAGGTCGCCGGCCTCGTTCTTGTCGAAATAGCTGAGTGACAGTTGGTGGACCTTGCTCATGATTTGTGCGCGCATACGCAACAGCATGCGCTGGCCCACCGCGGCCAGGGCGAAGCGGCTGCCGGCGTTGGTCAGCCATCCGATCAGGAACAGCACCAGCACCAGGACCATCGCGATGGTCAACTGCGACCAGGCCGCGCCGCGCGCCGTGGCCCCGGTGAGGTACTCCTTGAGATGGTCGACCGCCACCGCGATGTACACCGGCGCAGCCGCCTGCGCCAGCGCGGACACCGCTGCCAGGGTCACCACCAGGAACAGGGTCCAGCGCATGTCGCTCATGTAGCGGAACATGCGCAGCAAGGTCTCGGTGACCCGCGCGGCGCCCTGGTCGTCGCCGTGGAATCCGAACGGTTGCATGCCCATGCGTCCGCGTCCCGGTCCCATGGGCGCCTGCGTCTGCCGGCGGGCGTCGCTCACCGTGTCACCTCCTCGGTCTTGGGCCGCCGAACCGGGTCCTCCTGCTCGGAGAGCTGCGCGTAGAAGGTCTCGGCGTACAGGGCGTTGTTGTCGAGCAGCTCCCGGTGGGTGCCGAGCCCGGCGATGCGGCCCTGGTGGAGCAGCACCACGCGGTCGGCGGCGAGCACCGTGTTCATGCGGCTGGCGATGACGAACGACAGGCGGTCGCGCTTCAGCCGGTCGATGGCGGCGCGGATCCTGACCTCGGTCTCGTAGTCGACGTTGCTGGTGCTGTCGTCGAAGATCAGGATGCGCGGTTCGATCAACAGCGCCCGCGCGATGGCGATGCGCTGTTTCTGGCCGCCCGAGAGTGTGACGCCGCGTTCGCCGACCTCGGAGTGATAGCCGTTCGGGAACGACTCGATGAAATCGTGCGCCGCCGCCGCCTGCGCGGCCGCGGCGATCTGTTCGTCGGTGGCCTCGGGGCGCCCGTAGGCGATGTTTTCGCGTATGGTTCCGCCGAACAGCGTGGTTTCCTCCAGCACGATGCCGATCTGACGGCGCAGGGATTCCAGGGTGACGTCGCGAATGTCGACTCCGTCGAAAGTGATGCGGCCCTCGGTGACGTCGTAGAAGCGCGGTATCAGGTTGATGATGGTGCTCTTGCCGGAACCGGTGCCGCCGACGATGGCAATGGTTTCGGTGGCGCGGGTGGCGAACGTCACGTCCTGGAGGACCGGCGCGCCGAGGCCGAAGTAGCGGAAGCCGACGCCCTCGAAGCGCACGCCGCGCGTGAGCGGGGCCAGTTGCGCGGCGCCGGGTACTTCCTTGACATCGGATTCGGCATCCAGGATCTCGAAGATCCGTTCGGCGCTGGCGGAGGCCTGCGAGATCGACATCATGATCATGCCGAGCATGGTGATCGGGAACATGGCCACGATCAGGTAGCCCTGGAACGCGACCAGCTCGCCGATGGTGAGGCGTTGCGCCAGGATCTGGATGCCGCCGCCCCAGGTCACCACCAGCGTCCCGAAGTTGGACATGGCGAACACCAGCGGGATGGCGAGCGAGAACACGGCCGCGGCGAGCATCGACTGGTCGTAGAGTTCCTGGTTGGAATGCTCGAACCGTCTCTGTTCGCGTGCGGCTCCGGTGTACGCCTTCACCACCCGCACACCGACCAGATTCTCCTCCAGCCTGGTGTTGAGGGCGGCGATCTTTTCCTGAATCCCGCGGAATATCGGCCGGCCCTTGCGCGCCATGAACGAAAACAGGGCGAACACGGCCAACATCACCGGCACCACGTGCAGGGCCAGCCGCCAGTTGGTGACGAACAGCAGGTACAGGCTCCCGATCATCAGCACCACGGTGGTGACGATCTGGATGACGCCGGTGCTGATGAAGGTGCGCACCATGTCGACGTCGCTGGTTGCGCGCGTCAGGAGCTGGCCGGTCTGGGAGCGGTCGTGATAGCTGAACGACAGGCTCTGGATGTGATCGTACAGCGCGTTGCGCAGGTCGTAGGCCACGCCCTGCGAAACCTTGGCGGCCAGCACTCCCTGCAGGTAGGTGAACAACGAGCGCAGGACGGTTACGGCAAATATCACCACCGAACCGATCACGATAGCCTGCAGCCGGTCTTCGAGGATGCCGCTGTCGACCACCAACTGGGTGATGCGCGGCACCGCGAGGTTGCCCGCCGAACTGGCCAGCAGACAAATCAGGCTGGCCAGAGTAGCCGCCTTGTAGTGGCGCATGAACATCAACGTGCGCAGCAGCGCCCGCAGCGCCGGCCGACGCACCAGGCGCCGGCCGCGCGGGCTTCCACTCCCGTTCGACCAGCCGCCACCCGAAGCGCCGCCGGGCGGCATCCCGCCGGCGCCGACGCCTGCGCCCGCGCGTGCGGTTACGCCCGCGCCCGGATCGGACCCGTTGGCGCCGGCCGGCGTTCCACCTCGGCTCGGTGCGCTGCCACGGCGCCCCCTGTTGCCGTCTGCCCGCGGCGAAGAGTGATCAGACACGGTTTGGCTCCTCGCTATCCGAAAGTTTCTCAAGCAGTGTATTCAAATCGTTCAACTCCGCGGCGGTCAGCGCCTCCATCACGCGCCGAACGCGTCTCTCGTACTCCGGCCGCAGCTCACTGATCCGCTGCCGCCCCGCCGCGGTGGCGTGGACCAGCACCACGCGCCGGTCGCCGTCCGCGGGCCGCCGTTCCACCAGCCCCTCACGCTCCAGGCGGTCGACGACGCCGGACGCGTTGCCGGGATCCGCCCATGACCGGGCGGCGAGCTTGGTGAGCGGGATGCCATCGTCCGGAATGCGAACGAGGGTAAAGAATTGGGCCCCGGTGATGCCTGCTCTGTGGAACACCGTGCCGACCACCCGCTTGATGCGCAACGACGTGCGCATCAGCCGCTGGAATGCGGCGACCGACGGATCCCCGGAAGTGTCGAATCGATCATCCATCCCGTTGTTTGTAACTGCAACAACTATAATGACAAATACTTGAGCCGGGCAACAACCCCGATTTCGTCCGGCTTGCCGTTCCCCGGAGTACACGTTTCGCACCACTGCCATGATCGGGTAGGGTAGCGCCGCCGATGAAGGTTTTCGTCCACGGCCCCGAGTTGCGCGGCAGTTACCGGCTGCCGGACCCGGTGGTCGACACCCTGGCGCAGCGCAACCGTTCCGCGAAGCGGACCTATTTCACCGTCGACTTCGATCGGGAGCAGCGCCGCCGCGCCGACTGTTTTCTCATTTCCGCGGCAGCGGCGCTCGACTGGATCCTGGAGGATACCGAGATACTGGAGCGCAACCTGTACACCGACCCCGCGCACACCGAGTCGGCGCAGCGAGCCTTGGCCGTGCTGGAGCAGGAGCGAATGCTGAACGCGGAGTCGTTTGCTCCCGGCGGTGCACGGTTTCTCCGTGGTCTGAATCTGCTGACGCTGAAGCCGGGTGCGATCGTCGAGGGAACGCCGGCGGATGATCAGTTGCAGGCGCTCATCCGTGCCCTGCATCGAGCGCTGGGCCGGATCTTCTTCTATACCGTGGGCAAGGCGGAAGCGCGCGTGTGGGAGGTGGAGGAGGGCGCCGCCGTCGTCGCTGCCGCCGGGCGCATTCACAGCGACCTGGAGCGCGGCTTCATCCGCGCCGAAGTGTTCAGCGCGGCGCGACTCGGCCAGTTCCGCACGCCCCAGGAAGCCAGGAGCAAGGGCCTGCTGCAGATCGTCGACCGCTCCTACCGGGTCACGTCCGGCGACGTGATCGACGTAAAGTTCAACGTGTAGCGCCCCGAAAGCGCCTCTGTGGCCGCATATCGGCCCCAACGGCCCGCGGCGACCCGGTCAGCGCTGCGCGCGTCCCGCCTGCAGCCGCTTGACGAACCACTCCCACTTGAGCACCGACTCGCGTGGGATCACTGCTTCCAGGTACCGCCTGCCGACGTGAAAGGTGAGCCGGCGCCGCATGTCCACGGTAATCGACTGCACCCGGTCGATCGGCAGCCGCCAGGGCGCCGCTGCGTCGAATCCGTCGGATCCGTCGACGAGCAATTCGTCCGCGGTCAGGCGCAGAGCGCCGGCGGCTACCTCGCGCGGGTGTCCCGAGGTGATGTCCAGCAGGCTCATCGGTTCGCTGGCCGGCGGCAGCAGCCGGTCGTCCGCCGCCGCACCGTCGTAGTGGAGGCGGACCCGGTCGACTGCTTCCGGCAACGTGTAGGTGGCGGTGCCGCGGCGTCCATTCAGGCGGGCGTCGGCGTCGACTCGCCACGTCCCGCGGCAGCCGTGGCACGCAAGCGTGTTGCCCGCTTCGTGCAGCCCGTCGATCAACAGGCACTGCGGGCAAGCCCAGGCCACGTTGGCGATGCCGCGCGCGAAGCCGCTGCCGGCCACCGGGTAGCGGGGCGCGCTGAGGGCGTCGACGGCGATGCGTTCCTCGACATACCGCCTGATTTCGGACAGCGGCGTCGCGCGGATGAAGTGGCGCGGCTCATCCATCTCGACGTGGACCGCGCCGCGGCGAAAGCGCGGCGACCAGCGTGGCGACTGGCGGAAGCCGTTGTAGATGCGCATCGTCACCACCGGCACGTCGAGCAGCCGTACCAGTTTCTCGATGCCCGGCGCCAGCGGCAGCGGGCGGCCATCCCAGGTGCGTTCTGCCTCCGGGAACAGGCCCACGTAGGCGCCGGCGTCCGCCCATCGCTTCAGGTTGATGATGGCGCGCGCGTCGGCGGTGTACTTCATCTTCGGGACGGCGCCGAAGTGCACGAAGAAGCGGCCGAGCGGTCCCTCGCGGAAGTTGGACGCGGTGGCCAGCATGGTGACCGGATCGCCGGCCGCGCGCACCATGATCGGCGGGTCGAAGAATCCGGTGTGGTTGGCCAGGAACAGGGCCGGCCGGCGCTTCGGCACGCGTTCGCGTCCCGCCACCGACAACTGTACCCAGCGCGACATGGCGGCCACGAACGGGGGCCGCCACAGACGTACCCGGCGTCGAACCAGGGCGAGGTTGCGCGCGCTCGGTTGCAGCGGCGGGAGCTGCCGGGCGGCCATCAGCGGGCGGTGGCCGGTGCGCCGGTGCGGCGGCGCGTGCGAAGCGGGGTTGCCATGGCGCTGTCGCGGCCATCGTGGCATGCCCGCGGGGGGAGCGGCAACGCGCCGGCGCGCGCCCGCGCCCGCAGCCGCCCCGCCCGGGGCGGGGGGACGCGGGTGGCGGGCGGCGGTGTGAGGGCAAAACCAGGTGGGCGACCCAGG
>JAPPGB010000082.1 GCA_028821475.1 Spirochaetaceae bacterium | reverse complement strand
GACGTGGGGGGGGTGCCCGACCCCGGCACGGCACTGGCCGGCGCACTCGCCGCTGCCTCGCCCGCCGCCGGTCCGGGCGCGTCCGCACCGGTTGCCGCCGCAACCGGTGCCCTGCTGCCGCGCATCGCCAGCAGCGGTCTCCCCGCCGTGGAGCGCGGCATTGCGCTTCCGTATCCGCCCGAGCTGATCCGGCGCGGCATCGAGGCCGACGTGGAGATTCGGCTGACCGTGGCCATCGACGGCACCGTCGCCGGCGCCGAGGTGGTGCGCAGTTCGGGAGTGTCGTCCGTGGATGCCGAGGTGGCGCAGGCGCTTCGCCAATTCCTGTTCGCCTCGGCCGGTGCAGCGCCGGTCACCGGAACGATTCGGGTGAGCTATCGCCTGGAGCGCGTTTTTTGAGCGGTCGCGACGGCAGCCGCGGCGCCAAGCCGAAGTGGAATCCTTCGCTGCTGGAGGTTTGTGTCCTCGCACTGACGATCGCCGCGTCCGGCTGGGGGTTGCACTCGCTCGGCAACGCGATCGAGGACCACCTGACCGGCCGGCGCGAGGACACGATCGCCAACCTGCTGCAGACGCTCGACTACGACATCAGCTATCGAGACATCTCGCCGTCGCTCCTGCGTGCGTTCGAGATCCGCGACCTGGCCATATCGAGCCGGGAGGCCTCCGACAGTCCGCTGGTGTTCATTCGCCACCTGCGCCTGCGCTACAGCCTGCCACGCCTGGTGACCAGCCGCGATCCGGTGGCCGCGCTGCGCGAGATCCAGTTGGTCGACTCCGACTTCGCGCTCGACCTGGAAGGCGACCAGGGCCTCGGCATCCTTCTGCAGGCCCTGAGCGCCGCCGTAAGCGGCGGCGCCGGTGCGTCCGTGCCGGGCGCAGTGCCGCCGCTGAACCTCGCCGGCGCCAACCTCGGCGTCGTAATCGAGGGCCGCGGCACACGCGTGGAGTTGCGCGAACTCTATTTTCGCGTGCGCTCCGGCGATCGGCTTCGGATCACGGCGAGCGGCAACGTGGCCGGGCTGCTGTCCTCGTCGGTCAGTCCGGCGCTGATCGGCAACGAGTTCCTGGAAACCGACTTCCGAATCACCGGCAGCGCCGCGGCTGACTTCAGCTCGGTCGACGCGACGGTACGCGTACCGGAGTTGACGACATCCTCTTTCGCCACCGGCCCGCTCACCCTGCAGGTGACCGCCGCCGACGACGTCGTGCAGATTGTCACCGCCAGGGATCGGCTGCCGGCGGAGGTACTGTTCACGCACGACCTCGCCAGCGGGCGCAATGAGTTGCGGCTCGAAGCGGAGGATCTGCAGTTGGCGGATGTCGCACAGTTCGACGGTTCCGGCCGGGCGCTGGACGTGCTGCAGGAAGCAGTCATTACCGGAAGCGCGCGCTGGCTGCAGGATCCGGTTGCCGGGACGCGCTACGAGGGCGAATTCACTGCCCGCGTCGCGGCCGGCGGCGAGCGCCCGGCAACCGAGCTGGTGGTGGCAGCGAGTGGCGACGGCGAGCGCATGGTGGTGTCGAGACTGGATGCGCGGATGGAACAGGCCGGCTTCCGGTTCGTCGGCGACCTGCTCCTCGATCCGTTGTCGCCACAGGGCGACCTGACCGTCACCGCGGCGCCCGGCGTGCTGGGCGGCGCGCCACTGGACGCCCGGTTGACGCTCCGGCGCAACGGCTCCGGCATCGACGTGCGAACCACCCGCCTGACGCTGGGGGATGTCGCCGTGCGCGCGTTCGAAGCCAACCTGTCGCCCGCAAGTGGCGGCGAGGCGCGCTTTCGCTACCGGGCTCGGCTGGAGCTGGAACAGGACCTCGCCAACTCGATCAGCGGCGACGGTGTGCTCGATCTGCGATCGGGTGCACGGCTGGAGTTTGCCGCCCGGTTCACGGACGTTGCCGGCGGCGCCCTGTACCGGCTTGCCGCCACCAGGGAGCAGCGCGAGCCGTGGCTGGTGACCACGCTCGATCCGCTGCTTGTGAGCGGCATGGTTTCCGGCACCACCGATTTCGCCGGCGTGCAACTCGGCCGCTCGACGGTACGGGTGCTCGACCGCTCGGAGCGCGCCACCCGGCTGCAATTCAGCATCGGCCGCGATGAAGGGGACTGGCTGCTGGATGACCTGGCGGCGCAGTGGGGCGGCTTCCGGGTGCGCGGCGGCGCTCGCGTGACGACGGTGGAGGAGGGCCTCGCGGTTGCCGCGCGCTTTACGGTGAACGACGAGCCGCTGTTCCTGCAGGTGACTCACCGGCCCGGTGAAGGGCTCACCGCCTCCGGCAGCCACCAGCTCCGGGTTGCCGCCGAGTACCCGGCGGCGGGCGGGATCACCTTCAGCGGCGCCGTGACCGAACTGCCGGTTCCGTGGGCCCAGGAGCACCCGCCGCTGACGACCAGCATGGCGTTCAGCGGGGAGGTGACGGCGTCCGCGGGGTGGTCGCTGCGCAGCGACGCGGTGACGGTTGCCGGGATTCCATTGCTGGATCGCCGCGGCGCGGAACTCGAATTCGGTTTCCGGGCGTCCGAAAACGGGGTGTCCCTGGAGCCGATCCGCCTGCGCGACGGCGGCACCGAGTTGACCGGCAGCGGCAGCCTGACCTACGGCGGCCCGCAAGGAGCCGTGGCCGGCCGGCTGGTCCTGGTCGATGCCGCCGACCATGAACGCTACGAAGTCGCCGCGTCGTTCGAACAGGGACAACTGGACGGCAGCGCCGAGATTCGTGGCGTGCCGCTCGCTCGGATCGGCGAGCTCCCGTTCGGCGGCGACCTGCGCGCGAGCGTGCAGGCGTCCGGTCCGATGCAGGCGCTGGCGTGGAACGCCGCGTTGAACCTGGAGAATGGCCGCTTCAACGAGGAGGCGGTCTCGCTGGCGGCCAACGTCGACGCCGCACCGGGCAGCCTGATAGTCGATCAGATCAGGTTCCACCTCCTCAGCCACCGTCTGAGCGCAGGAACGTTGACCTACGATCGGGACAGCGCCCGGGCGCAATTCGACGCCGACTATGTCGCAGACTACTTCGGCGACTCCGTGGCGGCTCACCTGCGCCTGACCGCGGACGACGTGCATCTCGGCGCGGGCGACAATCTCGGCGCCGCCCTCGCCGCCGGCGTACGGGCCACGCTGCACACCAGCGCCCTGCAGGTCGCCGGCGCACCGCTCGACGACTGGCAGTTGCACCTGGTGGTGGCCAACGGCGATGCTGCGCAGGCGGGCGGCGAGCCCGGCACCGATGTCGTGGTACACTTCGACGGCGGTCCTCACGAGGCGTTCGAAGGGTTCATCTCGACCTTGGGACAGTTCCAGGTGCGCGTGCGGGGCGCTCCGTACCCGTTGCGCGGCACCGCGACCGGGTCGATCACCGGCGGCGTGGTCGCCGCGGACATCGAGCTCGAAGAAGCGGACGCGAGCGTCATCAACGATCTGATCGGCGAGTCGCCGATCAGCGTGCAGTCGGGACGCGCCAGCGGCACCGCACGTGTCGAAGGCCCGCTCAACGATCCCGACTTGTGGGGCCGGCTTCGCGTGACCGGTGGCTCGGTGGCCTCGACGTTGTCACCGCAGGTGATCGGACCGTTTACCGTCGACCTCAGCCTGGAGGAGAAGGCGGTGGCGATTTCCGGGTTCGCCTCCGAGAGCGCCACCGCGCTGCCGGTGACCCTCGGCGGCGGCGCGACGGTGGAACGCTGGATTCCCACCGTCTTTCGGCTGGAGCTGGCCACGACCGGAGCCGGCGGCGTGCCGATCGACTATCAATTCGGACCGCTGCTGTTCGACGGTTACGCGGCCGGCGCGATCACGGTGACCGGGGCGCCGGAAGGTGTGTCGGTCAGCGGTCGCGTCCAGGCCGTTCAGGGGGATATCTCCATCGCCGAGGTGGACGCGGGCGCTGGTCGGGCCGACCCGTTGCAGGTGGATCTGGCCATCGACACGGGCCGCAGCGTGGAGTTCACGTGGCCGACCGCGCAGTTTCCTATTTTACGCGTGATGCTGGTTCCGTCCGAGCAGGTGCGCATCGGCTACGATGGACTGGCCGGCAGCTTCTCCGTGGATGGCACCGTGGACGTGCGCAGCGGAGACCTGTTCTATTTCAATCGCCAGTTCCGTCTCCGCGAAGGCAGCATCGGCTTCTCCGAGACCGAGGACCGCTTCGACCCACGGCTCGAGGTGCGTGCCGAGACACGCGAGCGGGACGCGAACGGTGACCCGGTGCGGATCATGCTGACGGCCCAGACCACGCTCAGCCAGTTCAGTCCGGAGACGGTACGGCTGGCATCCGATCCGCCGCAGAGCGCGCTCGCCCTCGATGCCCTGGTGCGCGATCCGCTGGCCGGCGAGAATGCCGAGGTGACCGGCGGCGCGGGTATGTCCGCCGCCGCCTTCTCGGGCGACCTGCTCGCTCAGGTGGCGCTGTTGCAGCCGGTCGAGCGGGCGCTGCGTGAAGCGCTCGGCGTCGACATGGTGAGCATCCGTTCGCCGTTCGTGCAGAACCTGGTGCTGGACGGACTGGCTACGCCTGCCGAGGACGGCTCAGCGGTCACGGTGGGAAATCCTCTTGACAACACCTCCCTGTCTTTCGGAAAGTACCTGGGTAGTGACCTGTTTCTTACCATGCTGCTCCGGCTCGACGCTCCCGGGGACTCCTCTTCGAGCGAGCCGCCGTTGCTCTCCGACATCGAGCTAAGCCTGGAGTGGGCGACCCCCTTTTTCATGTTGGAGTGGTCTTTCCTGCCGCGCAACGCGAATACGCTGTTTGTCACCGACAATGCCATCACCTTGCGTTGGGGGTGGCGCTATTGACGCACAATCGACTCGCCGGCCGCACGGCACCGCTGGCCGCGTCGTCGTTGCGGAGGCCCGGCCGATGACCGGCGCCGGGACCCGGGCATCGGGGCGGCGCATCGTCGCGGCCGTGCTGGCGCTGCTGGCAGGCATCGGCGTCGCCGGCATGCTGCATGCACAGACGGGCGATGACTGGTATGTCGGCAAGCCGATCGCCGACGTCCGGTTTGAAGGGTTGCGTCACGCGGCGGAATCGGACCTGCGCGAGATTGTACGGCCCTACGTGGACGGCGAGTTCACCCTCGACCTGTTCTGGGAACTTCAGGGCAGGTTGTATGCAACCGACCTGTTCGAGAGCCTGGAGTCGAATGCCGTGGCGGTCGACGATGAACAGTCGGCGGTGATCATCGAGTTCCTGGTTCAGGAACGGCCCGTGGTGGGAAGCGTGGACCTGGTAGGCAACCAGCGTATCCGGGACACGGAGCTGCTGGAGGTGATGGCACTGTCCCGCGGCGACGTGTTCGACCCCATCAAGCTCGATGCCGACGAATCCGCCGTACGTGGATTGTACGTCACCAAGGGATATCCGGACGCCACGGTGACCATCGACACGGTGCGCGACGACGCGGCCGGTGAGGTTGCCGTCATCGTGCAGGTAGTCGAGGGATTCGAGGTGACCGTCGGTGACATCCGCTTCGTCGGCAACGAATTCGCTTCCGAGAGCACGCTCCGCGGCCGCATGCGCACCAAGAAGCGCTCACTGTTCGAGAGCGGCGCATTCCGCGAGGTCACGCTGCAGGAGGACGAGGAGATCATCGAGTCGTACTACGCGTCGCATGGCTACGTCGACGCCGCCGTCGACCGCATTGAGCGCGAATTGGTGCTCGACGCCGACCAGCAGCGCCGCTCGCTGACCCTGACCATCTACCTCACCGAGGGCGAGCAGTACTCCTATGGCGGCATGTTGTTCGAGGGCAACACGATCTTCTCCGACGACGAACTCAACAGCCTCGTTCGGCACGCGGCGGAGCGCGAGGTGAACCGGGAGATCGTCGAAGCCGACTTCGTCCGCGTCCAGGATCGCTACTACGAGAACGGCTACATCTTCAACCTGTTCGAACTGTTCGAGGAGCGCAACGAAGATACCCGTCAGATCGCCTATCGCGTGGTCATTCAGGAGCGCGAACGGGCGCATATCGAGAACATCGTGCTCAGCGGCGCGGAGAAGACCAGGGATCACGTCATCCTGCGCGAGTTGCCGTTCGAAGTCGGCGACGTGTTCAACCGTACGGCGATCGTGCAGGGACTGCGCAACCTGTACAATACGCAGTACTTCTCCGCGGTGACACCGGACACCCCTCCCGGAACCGCGGAGGGATTGATGGACGTGGTCATCACCGTCGAGGAACAGAGTACCGCGGACATCAACTTCGGCGTTACCATCGGTGGATCCGAGTTTCCGTTCGCCGGCACCGTGCGCTGGAACGAGCGCAACCTGGGCGGCGGCGGGCAGTCGATCGGTGCCGGATTGGAGCTGTCGCCCATCAAGCAGTCCCTGACCTTCGAGTTTGTCGAGCCGTGGTTGTTCGGCGCGCGCTGGTCGGGCGGCGTCAACCTCGGCCTGGAGCGCTCCGTGGTACGCGGCGTGCAGCAGGATGTCCTGGCGCCCATCTTCGACGATCCCGATCTGGCCGCGCCCGATCCCTACGAGACCCGGGAAGAGTGGGAGCAGGCACGCGACGACGGCGAGCAGGTCTCCGGCCGCTATGCCATGGAATACACGGAGTGGGACATAATCGTGGGAACCACGACCGCATACCGCATTCCCACCTCGCTTGGCATCGTGCGGTTCAGCGGCGGTCTGTCATCCACCTTGCGATTTCTCACCTTCGACACGGCGATCTACCGGCCGTTCGAGAAGACGATCCGCGACGATCGGGAAAACTGGGTAATGGTGAACCGGATGGATGTCGGCGTGGCCTGGGACGGCCGCGACATCTTCCTGAATCCCACCGAGGGCTGGCTGCTCTCGCAAGGCGCCTCGTTCACCGGCGGGTTCCTGTTCGGTGACCGTCACTTCATTCGCCTCAACAGCCGCGCCGACGGCTTTGTCACGTTGGTGCGTGCCCCGGTGTTTGCCGATTGGGATCTCCAGATCGTGTTCGGCACGCACTCCGGGTTCTCGGTTATCCTGCCGCAATTCTGGGTACCGGAGGGCGAGGAACACCTGGCTACCGATCGCCATACCGATCTGCTCGCACTCGACGGCATCCGCGTGGCTCGCGGTTGGGACATCGTGCGCGGCGGTCGCGCGCGCTGGGAGAACTCCGCCGAGGTACGGGTGCCGATCGACCCGAGATTGCTGTGGGCCGTACTGTTCGCGGATGCGGCGGTGCTGTGGCCGGAACTGGAAGATATCGCGGCGACCTCGCTTGAGGACTTTCATTTCAGCCTCGGAGCCGGACTGCGATTCGCGATCCCGCAGTTTCCGATCCGGCTCTACTTTGCGAACACGTTCAAGGTCGTCGATGAGCCGGCGGCGCCCGATGAGACCCTCGACCTGTTCAGCCTCGACGAGTGGAAGTTCGTGATCTCTCTCGGAGGGGATGTCTTTTAAGCAGCCCGTGGTGAAACACCGGCTGCATTCGAGCGGCGATGCATCCCGTCTGGCCAGCCGCCTGCTGCGGCGCCGGCTGGCGTTCGCTGTCCTGCTGGCAGCCGCCGGCAGCGCGCCGGCACAGCAGTTGATCACCAACGTCGGCCTGGTCGACCTGCAGGCCGTCACCACGGCATACTTCCGCGAGTCGACCGCGGTGCGCGACCTGTATGCGGAGCGCGATCGTGTGCAGGCGGAGCGTGGGCGGCTGGAAGCTCGGATTCTCGAGCTTGAGGCACGCAGGCTGCGCGCGCAGCAGGAGGGCCGCGAGCAGGAAGCGTTGCGGATCGGCGACCAGGTCTTCACGCAGAAGCAGCACCTGCGCGACTTCGTGTCGGTCATGAACCGGCAACTGAGTCATCGGGAGGCGCTGCTCGCCGAGTCGGATGAATTCCTCGGCGAGCTTGCCGACGCGATCGAGTACGTGGCGGAGAGCCGGGGCCTGTCGCTCGTGCTGGACAAGAACAACGTGACGCTGCTCTACTTCCTGCCCGAAATCGAGATCACCGAGGCGGTGATCGCTGAGCTTGGGCGGCGCGTCGGGCGCAACTGAGCCGCGTGTGGCGAGGATCCTGGGTCTGGATGTCGGCTCCCGCCGTGTCGGCGTCGCCCTGAGCGACGCCACCTGCAGCATCGCCGCGCCGTACGCCACCATTACCCACCGCGGCGTGCGCCGGCTGGTGGCCGAACTGGTCGCGGTGTGCCGCGCGGAGCAGGTCTGCGCGGTGGTGGTCGGCATCCCGCGGCAGGCCGACGGCCGCGCCGGAGCTGCCGCACGGCTGCCGAAGCGGGTCGCGGAGGAGCTGCGCCACGCGGGATACCGGGTCGATCTCTGGGACGAGCGCGGCACCACGGTGGATGCTCGCCGGCTGCTGGCCGGCAACGTGCCGGCGCGCCGCGCACGCGCACGCGGCATGGTGGACCGCATTGCCGCGGCCCTGATCCTGCAGTCATACCTGGAGACCGTCCGTCCGCGGGTCTCGGAAGGCGCCGCTTCCCCGGACCGCGGCGGCTGACACCGGCGCCAGATGGCCAGGGAACCCACCACCCCGATGATGGTCCAGTACCGGGCGCTGAAGAACCGCCATCGGGATGCCATCCTGTTTTTTCGGCTGGGCGATTTCTACGAGATGTTCGACGCCGACGCCAGGGAGGCCGCGGAGCTGCTGGACATCGCCCTCACGCAGCGAAACGGCACACCGATGTGCGGCGTGCCCCATCACTCCGCGCGCTCCTATATCGCCCGTCTGCTCAAGGCGGGACGCCGGGTGGCGGTATGCGAACAGACCTCGCTGCCGAGCGCCGGCAAAGGCATCGCGCGCCGCGAAGTGGTGGAGGTGGTCACGCCCGGGACCGTGCTTGACGAGGAGTTGCTCGACGGTGGCAGCAACAACTTCCTGGTCGCCGTGGGTTGCATGGCGGGCCGCGGCGGCGACCGGCGGGCGGCGGACCGGAAGGTAGCGCTGGCCGCGCTCGACCTGTCGACCGGCGAATTCCGCGCCACGGCGTTTCCGCTCGCCGACGCCGCGGCGCGTTTGGCAGATGAGTTGGCGCGGTTGGCTCCGCGCGAGCTGTTGGTGCAGGAGTCGCTGTTGGACGACTCGCAGCCGGTCGCGCGCGCCATCCATCAGCACATTCCGCGCTCGACCGTCATTCAGCGATATCCGGACTGGCAGTTCGACATCGCCGGCGGCGCTGAAACGCTGTGCGAGTTGTTCAGCGTAACCAACTTGAAGGCGTTCGGCCTGCGCCTCGACTCACCCGAGCTGGCCCCCGCCGGGTTGCTGGTGAGTTTCGCCCGCCAGACGGCTCGACACAGCCTCGCTCACCTGGAAGGCATCCATGTTTACGGCCGCGACTCGTTCGTCACGCTGGACGAGACCGCACAGCGCAGCCTGGAGCTGGTGCGCAACCTGGAGGATGGCTCGCGGGAACGGACGCTGCTCGCCGTCCTGGACCATACCCGCACTCCGATGGGCACCCGCCTGCTGCGCCGCGCGATCCTGGAGCCGTTGTGCGACCGAGGTGCGATTGCCGCACGGCTCGACGCGGTAGAGTCACTGTTCCGCCGACAGCACCTGCTCACCGCGGTGCGCGAGCGGCTGCGCCGGATTTCGGACCTGGAGCGGCTGGCGGGCCGCGTGGCACTGGCGCGCGCCCATCCTCGAGATCTGCGTGCCATCGCCGACAGCGTACGCGCCGCCGCGGAGGTCTCCCGCGTTCTGAGCGACGCTGGCGCACGGGCGCTCGCGGCTCCGTTGGCGGCCGCGGCCGGCGCCGCGGACCAGGCGGCCGCGCTGGTGGAAGAAGCGCTGGTGAACGAACCGCCGTTGTCCATCAATGATGGCGGAATCATACGTTCGGGCTACGATGCGGAGCTGGACCGCGTGCGGGCGGTCCACGAAGACGCCGAGACCGTGCTGCGCTCCTATCTCAAGGAGGAACGCGAGCGGTCCGGCATCGCAACGCTCCGGTTGCGTCACAATCGTGTTCTGGGGCGATTTCTGGAGGTTACCCGCGCTCAGGCAGCGCGCGTGCCAAGCCACTTCGTGCGCCGGCAATCGCTCGTTGCGGGCGAACGGTTCACCACCGAACGCCTGGCCGAGCTCGACAGCGAGATCAGTGCGGCCGGCGAGCAGATCCGGGAGTTGGAGCGGGACCGCTTTCTCGCGCTCAGGCAACAGGTGGCCGGCTCCGTACCGGCTCTGCTGGCGCTCGCTCGCGTGCTCGCGAGCGTGGACATGGCCCACGGCCTGGCATTGGCTGCGACTGCCGGTGGCTACACGCGGCCCGAACTGGCCGAGCCTGGCAGCGGCATCCACATACGCGAAGGCCGCCATCCGGTGGTGGAGGCGATGCTGCCGGCGGGGGCGTTCGTGCCGAACGATCTTCACCTGGACCCCGGCGCCACGCGGTTCGTGCTGCTTACCGGCCCCAACATGGCGGGCAAGTCCACCTATCTCCGGCAAACCGCGCTCATCGTGCTGCTTGCCCAGATCGGCTCCTTCGTGCCGGCGGAGGAGGCGCGCATAGGGATGGTGGACGGCGTGTTCTGCCGCGTGGGGGCCAGCGACAACCTCACGCGCGGCGAGTCGACATTCCTGGTGGAGATGAACGAGACGGCGCGCATCCTGCGCGCGGCAACGGATCGCAGCTTCATCATCCTGGACGAGATCGGGAGGGGCACCAGCACCGAGGACGGGCGCGCCATTGCGTGGGCGGTGTGCGAGCACCTGCTGGGGGTGGTGCGGGCGCAGACGCTGTTTGCCACCCACCTGCGCGAGCTTACCGAGATTCGCCACCCCCACGCCGCCAACTACTCGATGCAGGTGGAGGATGACGGCGGCGAGGTGGTGTTTCTGAAGCGGGTGGCAGCCGGCGCCGCCGACCAGTCGTACGGCGTGCACGTTGCCGCTCTCGCCGGCGTGCCCGACGCCGTCGTGGCGCGGGCGCGCGAGTTGCTGCACGAGCCGGCCGCCGCATCCGGCGCTGCGGCCGCCGCCGGTGCGCCGGATGCCGTGGCGGCGCGCGGGTCCGACCCCGAGGCGGAACCGGAACCGCCCGCGGTCGGATATCGCCAGGGCGCACTGTTCTCGCCGCACGAACTGGTCGGCCGGGCGGTGGCGGCACTGGACGTGGACGCCACCACGCCGTTGGACGCTCTGCGGCTCCTGGCCCGCTGGCAGCGCGAACTGCGCCGGGACCAACCGTGAGCGCGGCTGGTTCGCAGCGCGTCGTCGCCACGGTGCTGGACGTGCTGTTTCCTCAGGCGTGCGGCGGCTGCGGCGGCGAACTCCCGACCGGGACGGGCGCGATGCCGCTGTGCGGCCGCTGTCGAGCCGTGCTCGGCGCCGAGCAGCGCCGCCTGCGCGACCACTGCCGGCGCTGTGGCGCGCCGGTGATGCGCGAGCAGGAAGTGCCGTGCCTGCGGTGCCGCGCCCGCGAACTGGCGTTTGCTTCGCACGAAGCGCTGTTCGACTATCGCGGCCTGGCCCGCGAACTGGTGCGGCAATTCAAGTTCTCCGGGCGCACCGGGCTGGCGAGCCTGTTCGCCGAGTTGCTCGCGGTGCGCGTTGAAGCCGCCTATCGCGGCTGCGTCGTCGTGCCGGTGCCCGTGCGTGGTGGGCGGGTGCGCCGCCACGGCTACGACGCGGTCGACCTGGTGGTCCGGCAACTGGAGTCCAGGCACCGGTGTTGCGTGCGGCGGTTGCTGCACCGGCGCGGCGGCCGGCAGCTCAAGGGCCTCGGGCGGGCCGACCGGAGCGCGAGCATCGCCGGCCGGGTGCGCCTGCTGCACCCGCCGCCGCGGCGCGCATTGCTCCTGGTCGACGACGTGTACACCACCGGCGCCACCGCGCACGAGTGCGCCTCCGTGCTCGTCGCCGGCGGCGCTCCGGAGGTGCGCGTGCTGACCCTTGCACAAGACTGAACCGGCACCCGCCGGAGCGCCGCGCCGGCGCGCATGGTTGAGCGCATGCCGGCCGCTCGAATTGCGCGTTTCCGGGTTGACAGCCGGGCACGCATGGGCTAGTTTATTCGTAGAACTCTAAGGCAAGTGAGCGAGGAGTCGGTCGAACGGCTCCTTTTTTTATGCAGAGTATGCTTCCGGACGGCACGGCACAGGACAGGTTGGAACGGCTTCTCTGGTCGGTGCTGGAGCCGGTGATCAACGCTGACGGGTTCGAGTGCGTTGATTTGCAACTGCAACGCAACCGGCGCGCGCGCCGTCTCGGCGTGATCGTGTACCGCGCAGATGGTGTGGATGCCGCATCGCTGGAATCCCTTGCGCGGGAGATTCACTTCCAACTGCCGCTCATTGGCGACGCTCCGGGAACCGGCCTCGCCGACGTTACCCTGGAGGTCAGTTCACCGGGAGTGGATCGTGTCCTGCGTGCGCCGCGGGAGTACGCGATTTTCACGAGCAGGGCGGTTCGAGTACTGCGCGCGCAGGCAACGGAGTGGGAAGCGGCCGTGATCGTCTCCTCGGTGGGAGAGACCGTCACCCTGCGATTCGACCACGGCGAGGAGACGGTTCCGATTGCGAGCATCCGGCGAGCCCAGCTCACCGGCGCTGAGAGAGGGAGTACCTGAGCACATGTCGAGTGAAATGGCACTGGCAATTCGCCAACTCATACAGGAGCGTGGCATCTCGGAAGAGCTGGTGTTGCATACGATCGAGGACACGCTCCTGGCGGCGTACAAGCGCAAGTTCGGCACTATCGACAATGCCGTGGTGCGCTTTGCCGAGGACGGGACCGACGTGTCGATCTACGCGCAGAAGAGGATCGTCCCGGCCGACGAGATCGACGATCCGGCCCTGGAGATCTCGTTGAAGGACGCGTTGGAGTACAACGACGATGCCGAACTCGGCGACGAGTTGCTCATCGAAATCAACCCGCGCGACTTCGACCGCGTATCGATCCAGAGTGCCAAGCAGAAGGCGCGCCAGTCCCTGCGCGAAATACAGAAGGATACCCTGTATTCCGAGTTCAAGGATCGCGAGGGAGAGCTGATCGTAGGCTACTACCAGCGCGAGCGCAATGGCACGATTTTCGTGGACCTCGGCCGCACCGAGGGCATTCTGCCGCGCCGCTACCAGTCCCCGCGCGAGATCTATCGCGCCAATGACCGGGTACGGGCGATGATCTACGAAGTGGAGAAGTCGGCGCTCGGCCTGCAGATCGTGCTCACCCGAACCCACACCGAGTTCGTCAAGAAAATATTCGAGCTGGAAGTACCCGAGATCTATGACCGCACGATCGAGATTCACAAGATGGTGCGCGAGCCCGGCTACCGCACCAAGATGTCGGTCTATTCGACCCGCGACGATGTCGATCCGGTGGGCGCGTGCGTCGGGATGCGCGGGGTCCGCATCCAGACCGTGGTGCGCGAACTCGAGGGCGAGAAGATAGACGTTCTGCGCTACGACCCGGACGTGCGTTCGTTCATCACCGAAGCGTTGAAGCCGGCCGAGGTGGAGCAGGTCATCATCCTGGATGAGGCCAAGCGGCAGGCGTTGGCGGTGGTGCCCGAGAGCCAGTTCTCGCTGGCCATCGGCAAACAGGGACTGAATGTGCGGCTTGCCAACCGCCTGACCGATTGGAGCATCGACGTACGCACCCGCGTGCAGGTCAACGAAATGAACATCGGAGCGGAGTCGCAGCGCGCGGCGGCGGCTCTGTTCGGCGACGTGCAGGAGGAAATCACCGATGTCGCGGAGCTGCCCGGCATCGTGCCGCGCGTGGCAGCCGCGTTGAAGGCCGTGGGCGTCGAACTCCTGGAGACGCTGGTCGCCATGCACGAGCGGCAGTTGCGCGCCGTACCGGAGCTGTCCGACGACGATGTCGGCGATCTGCTCAAGCTCATCGAGGAAAACGTGGAGATCGTCGACGAGGAGCCTGAGCCGGAAGTGGGCGAGGAGCTCGGCGCGGCCGATTCGGGGCGTTCCGTGCGACCGGCGCAGCCGACGGGCGCCGGAAGTGACGGTGCGGCGACGGCAGCGTCTGACGCCGCCGCACCTGATGTCACCGACGCACCTGCCGCGAAGGTGGCGGCGGCGGCGGCGAGTGCTCGGACGCTCGATGCCGGCGAGCGCGTCGACGGTGATGACGGTGATGACGGTGACGACGGTGATGATGGCGGCGACCCCTACGGCGTCGTTCTGGCGAGCGAGCTGCCCGGTATGCCGGACGCGATCAGTGCCGCGCTGCGCGCCGCAGGCCTGGACGATGTCGCGGAACTGGTATCGATGAGTGAACAGCAGCTCGGTCAGATCGAAGGCCTGACCGGCGATGACGTGGCAACCTTGCTGCGGGTGATCGAGGAGAACGTGGAAGTGGTGGACGAAGAGACGGACACGGCAGTGGACGAGGTCGAGTAGCGGCACTCGTGGTTGCCGAACGGAATCCCGCGGCGCGATTGACAGGAGTGGTACGCTTGCCGGATACTTCTGACTTGCCCCGGCGGCCGAGGTTGCTACGATACGAATGCAGGATTCGCCCGGTACGGCATTATACTTACTGAGAATGAGCGACGAGAAGAATACGCCATCGCCCAATCCTTCCACTGAGCGCCCGGACACGGAAGAGAAGAAATCGCGCCCGCGCGCTACTCTGATCAAGCGCAAGCCGGAGCAGAAGAGAGTTGCGCCAACCCCGCCGCGCGCCGACGAGCGCTCCGCGGGAGCCGCCCCGGCGTCGCCGGCGCGGTCTCGGCCCAGCCGCCCCGCCGGCGGAGCAGGTGAGGACCGCCGCCGTATCGTGGTGGTCAAGAAGCAGCGCCGCACCGTGGTGGTGAAGCGCCGGCCGGCTGCAGCGGCGATGGCGAAGCCGGACGCGGGGCAACGCGCGCCGCAACGCACGGTTGCCGACGGCGAGGCCCGTAAGGCAGGGCCTTCCGCTCCGGCGAGTGCGCCGTCTCCCGCGCCGCGACCGGACGGTGGCGTGCGCGCTGCGCGGCCGCCTGCTGCGCCGCCAGCAGCGCCGCCAACCGGTACCCGTCCCGCAGGCTCACCGCCGGCGGGAAGGGCACCAGGGCCGGTCACCGGTCCACCTTCCCCACCTGCTCGGCCTTCGCCACCTGCTCCGCCTTCCGTACCTTCGCCGGCGCCGCCTCGTGCCGCCGCGCGGCCGGAAGGCCCGTCCCGTCCGCGGCAGGCGACCCCCAGGGACAGGCCGGTTCGGCGTGGCCCGGCCCCGGACCGACCTCCGTTGGCCAACCGGCCCGGCAGTGGATCCGATACCCCGGTGCGGCGTACCGGCGGCGGGCGAATCGGTTCCACCGGCCGCCGGCTGACCTCGTCCGCGGATCGAATCCGCGCCACCGAACAGCCGTTGCGGCCGTTGTCCCGCGCCAGCGAGAGCGATCAACCGATCCTCGACTTCCGTGATCGTTTTCCGCGCCGGCCATCGCCAAGGGCGGGCGCTCGCCCCGGTACGCCATCCGGCCGACCGGGCCAGCGGCCGCCGTCAGACCGCGGGCCGCGGCGTCCGGGAGCCGGCGGGTTGCGCGGCGGTGCGCCTCCTCGGGGCCGGCCTGCCACCGGCCGCGGTGGTCCGCGCCTGACCATGCCGCGCAGCGGCGGCGCGCCCCAGGGTCCGCCGCCGGATGGCCGCACCGGTGGCAAGAAGTTCTTCCGAACCAGGCGGCGCAGCAGTATCGGCTACAACATCGGTCCCGAAGAGCATGAGGAAAAGCTCACCCTCAACCGCAAGAAACCGGTTCCGGTCGCCAATCCGGTGCCCAAGGAGATCGACATCCTGGAGGTCATCACCGTCTCCGAACTGGCCCGCAAGCTCAATCTGAAGGCGTCCGACCTGATCGCCAAGCTGATGGCCATGGGCACCATGGTGACCATCAATCAGCAGATCGACTCCGACACCGCCACGTTGCTGGCGGAGGAATACGGTTCCAAGGTCAACGTCGTTTCGCTGTTTGACGAGACCGTCATCGAAGAAGATGAGGACACCCCCGATCTCATGCAGACGAGGCCCCCGATTGTCACCATCATGGGTCACGTCGATCATGGCAAGACGAAGCTGCTCGATGCGATTCGCGAGACCAATGTTGCCGATGGTGAGGCCGGCGGCATCACGCAGCATATCGGCGCCTATTCAGTTGAAACTCCCGGTGGGAGAATCGCTTTCCTCGACACGCCAGGACATGCGGCGTTCACCGAGATGCGGGCGCGCGGCGCCCAGCTCACCGACATCGTGGTGCTGGTGGTGGCCGCGGATGACGGGCTCATGCCGCAAACGGTGGAGGCGATAAACCACGCCAAGGCAGCCAAGGTTCCGATCATCGTTGCCGTCAACAAGATCGATCTTCCCGATGCCAGACCGGAACGCGTGCGCCAGCAGTTGTCCGGCCATGATCTGATCTCGGAAGAGTGGGGCGGCAATACACTGTTCAACGAGATTTCCGCGCTGCGCGGCATCGGGATCGACAAGTTGTTGGAGAACATCCTGTTGCAAGCCGAGCTGCTGGAGCTCAAGGCGAACTACGACGCCCGCGCGGTGGGCCGGGTGGTGGAGTCCGCGGTGGACCTTGGACGCGGCATCGTAGCGACGGTGATGATCCAGAAGGGCACCCTGCGCACTGGAGACTCGTTCGTCGGGGGAGTGTTCCCGGGCAAGGTGCGCGCCATGTTCACCGACCGCGGCAAGCGCGTCGGCGAGGCGGTACCGTCACTGCCGGTACAGATCGTCGGGCTGACCGGTTTGCCCGACGCCGGAGACCCGTTCCAGGCAACCGACAACGAAAAGACCGCTCGTCAGGTAGGCAGCAAGCGTCAGGAGTTGAAGAAGGCCGAAGAAGCTCAGAATGTGACCAAGGTCACCCTCGACAACCTCTACGAGCAGATCAGCGAAGGCGAGGTGGAGGAGTTGAAGCTGATCATCAAGGGCGACGTGCACGGTTCGGTCGAGGCGCTGCGCAGTGCCCTCGAGCGGCTCAGCACCCGGGAGATCAAGCTCACCGTAATCCACTCGGCCGCCGGCGCCGTCAACAAGGACGACGTGGCGCTGGCGTCCGCTTCCAACGCGATCATCATTGGATTCCACATCCGGGCCACCCCCAACGCGCAGGCGATGGCCGACCAGGAGAAGGTGGAGATTCGCAAGTACGATATCATCTACGAGGTGATCGACGACATCCGCGCCGCCATGGAAGGCATGCTCGCCCCCGACATCGTGGAGGACACCGTGGGCCACGTCGAGGTGCGCGAACTGTTCCGCATTTCCCGCGTCGGCACCATTGCCGGCAGCTACGTACAGTCCGGCCGGGTGAGACGCGGCGCTCTGGCGCAGGTGACCCGCGACGGACGGCCCTTGTATCGCAACCGCATCGTCACCCTGCGTCGCTTCAAGGACGATGTCCGCGAGGTGGAAACGGGATTCGAGTGCGGCATTCGCATCGAAGGGTTCAATGACCTCAAGGTAGGGGACATTCTCGAGGTGATCGAACAGCGTACGGTGGCAAAGAAACTTGGCGAGCCCGCCACCAACGGAACGGCAAGCCACGCGGGCCGGGAACGGCGCGCCCAACATGTCGGAGCTGCGGCTCAGAAGGGTTGAGAGCTTTCTCGCCGCCGAGATAAGCAGTCTCATCAGCAGCAAGGCTCTCAAGGATCCGCGTGTCGAGTCGCTGGTTACCGTCGCCGGGGTGCGTGTTGCCAAGGACCTCACCTCGGCGCGCGTCTACGTCTCCTACTTCGGCGAGGAAGCGGTGCTCGACAACACCGTGGCGGCCTTGAATCACGCGGCGGGATTTCTGCAGGCGCGCATCGGCCGCAAACTGCGCATGCGCCACACGCCGAAGCTGCGCTTCATCGCCGACACCTCCATTTCCGATGGGTTCCGCGTTACTCAACAGATCAGGGAAGTCAACGGTTGATTCCGCTCCAGCGGTGACACCGGCCCCGGACGGACTGGTGCTGCTGGACAAGCCGCAAGGGATCACCAGCTTCCAGTGCCTCGGCCGGATCAAGCGGGTGCTCGGAACGCGCCGCGTCGGACATGTCGGTACACTTGATCCGTTCGCCAGCGGCCTGCTCGGCGCCGTTACCGGACGTGCCACCCGTCTTGCCGGCCTGCTGAGTGGACTCGACAAGGTCTACCTGGCCACCGTCCGATTCGGCCGTGAAACCGACACGCTCGATCCCGAGGGTGCGGTGGTCGCTCGGGCTCCGGTACCGGACTGGGACGCCATCCGGCGGGTACTGCCGGCACTGACCGGCCGCTTGCGCCAGCGGCCACCCGCCTATTCCGCAATCCGGATAGCCGGCCGGCGCGCCTACACGATGGCACGGCGCGGCGAGGCTCCCGTCCTCCCGTTGCGCGACGTTACCGTGACGGCCGCCGAGCCGAGCGACTGGCAGCCGCCCGAGCTGACCGTGAAGCTGACGTGCAGTGCCGGGACGTACGTTCGTTCCTGGGCGCGCGACCTCGGCTCGGCTGCCGGATCGTGCGCCTACGTCGTGCAGTTGCGCCGCTTGTCGATCGGGCCATTCAGCATCGCCGACGCGGTGGCGCCGTGCGACTTTGTGCACGACCATCTGCAGCCTCCGGCGGCATTCCTGCGCCGCCTGCCGCGCGTGAGCACGGTTCGCGTCAAGCCACGGTATCGCCGCTCCGTAGTGCACGGTCAGCCGGTGGCCGGCCTCTTTTTCGCGAGCGATCCGGACGCGGACGCGGACCACTGCGCGGTCCTCGATGACGACGACTGCTTGCTTGCCGTGTTGCGCCGGCGCCCCGCCGGCGGCCCCGCCCGGCCGGCGTCCGCCGGCGAACACGCGTCCGACGCCGCCGACGGCCCCTTGGGCTGGAGTTACGCGGGTGTGTTCTGTGATCATTAGCAGCCTGGCACTGAGCCGCGCATGATCACCACTACCTGGTCAGCGCTGACCGCCGGCAGCGCGCCGATCAGCGGTCCGGCCGCGCTCACGATCGGCGCGTTCGATGGTATTCATCTCGGCCACCGCCGGATTCTGCGCGAACTCCGGTCGCGGGCCGAGCGGCTTCGCCGCGACCACGCGACCGCGCCCGGCTGCGTGGTGCTGACGTTCCGGGAGCATCCGCGCGCCGTGCTGACCGGTCGCCATCCGGGAGTCCTGACCACTCAGCGTCAGCGCCAGGCGCAGTTTGCCGCGCTTGGCGTTACCTGTCTGGTCATGATTGACTTTTCCGCCGGTTTTAGTAGACTAACGGGGCGGGAGTTTGTCGAGGCGTTACGCAGCGGCATGTCTCTCCAGACTTTGGTGGTCGGTGAAGACTTCCGTTGCGGCCGCGGACGCGACACCGACGTGGAGGAATTGCAGCGGTTGCTGGCTCCCGCCGGGGTCCGCGTGGTAGCAGTTCCCCCGGTTATCGCGGGCGCTGCCGCGGTAAGCAGCACCAGGATACGCGCTGCTGTGCGGGACGGAGACTTCGCAGTGACCCGAGACTTGATGGGCCGTCCGTTCGAGGTTGATCTGCACACTGCTTGCGGCAAGATTGCACTTTCCGATTCCGGTCATCCCGGCGCACGCAGTTTCGCCGTTGCGGTGGACCGTATTGAGCAGGTTCTGCCGAAGCCGGGCTCCTATGTTGTTTCTGCCGTGTTCCCGGAGCGAGACCCGGTGACCACGGTCGTCACAGTCACGACCGATCAGATTTGCGGTACGTTGCCGGAACGGATGCGCGAGGTTCCGGCGGAACTGCGCTTTCACCGGCGCTTGGAACGGCGTATGCCCGGTGTCTCCCCGACAGCATACATACAGGAGAAGTAAGGAAATTGGCTCTCGATCCCCAGGAAGTTAGCAACATCATCACCAGGTTCGGCGCCGACGACAAGGAGCCCGGTCGCGACACCGGGCGTACCGAGGTGCAGATCGCACTGCTGACCAGACGGATTCAGCAGTTGACCGAGCACTTTCGCGATCATCGGAAGGACCATGCGTCGCGGCGCGGTCTGTTGAAGATGGTCGGCAAGCGCCGTCGGCTGCTGCGCTATCTGCGCAACGGCAGCCCGGAGCGCTACCGCGCCACTCTGGCCGCGCTCGGACTGCGCCGCTGACCGCGTCCGTCCGAACGAACACACAAGGAAATACAGGAATGTCACACAGAGTACGCTGCCAACTCGGCGGCGAGGAACTGATATTGGAAACCGGTCGTCTGGCCAAGCAGGCCAATGGGTCGGTATATGCGGAGTACGCCGGATCTGCCGTGCTGGCTACGGTATGTTGCTCCGCGAAGACCATCGAGGGGCTCGACTACGTGCCGCTGCAGGTGGAGTACAACGAGAAGGCGTACGCCGCCGGCAAGATCCCCGGATCGATCTTCAAGCGCGAAGGCCGTCCCAAGGATCGAGAGATCCTGGTGTCGCGGCTCATCGACCGCCCGCTGCGGCCGCTGTTCAGCAAGGCGTTCAAGCGGGACATACAGGTCGTGCCGACGGTGATTTCGGCCGACCAGGTGAACCCGCCCGATGTCGTGGCGATGGTTGCCGCGTCGGCGGCGGTCACCGTGTCGGACATTCCGTTCGACGGACCGGTAGGGGCGGTTCGCGTCGCCGACGTGGACGGTGAACTGGTAGTGAATCCCACGTACGAACAGCGTGACGGAGCCGGCCTGGAGATCGTGGTGGCGGGTACCGAGACCGGCATCACCATGGTCGAGGGCGGCGCTGAGGAGGCTTCCGAGGAGCGCATGATCGAGGCGATCAGTCTGGCGCATCAGCGCATCCGGGAGCTGTGCTCGCTGCAGGCGGAACTCGCTTCGGCTGTGGGCCGCGCCAAGCTGGCGCTGCCGCCCGCCCAATCGCCCCTGGCCGTGCATGACGAGCTGTGGGCATGGGCGCTTCCCAAGATGCAGGAAGCCTGTTTCGTGAAGGGCAAGTTCGAGCGGTCGAGCGCGATCAAGGAAGTGAGTGGCGCCGCATTGGCCGAGTTTGCCGACCGCATCGGAGACGACGAAACCGAGCGCGCGCACGGTCTGCTGGAGGACCTGGAGACGCACGTGGTGCGCGAGTCGATTCTGGACAAGGAGGTGCGCACCGACGGTCGTGGCCCCGACGACATCCGCCCGATCAGCTGCGAGATCGACGTGCTGCCGCGGGCGCACGGGGCGGCCCTGTTTACCCGCGGCGAGACGCAGGCGCTTGCGCTCACCACCCTGGGCAGCGAGAGCGACGAACTACGCGTCCTGGACGCGCTGGAGACCGATCAGGACACCCGCAAGGGCTTCATGCTGCACTACAACTTCCCGCCGTTCTCGGTCGGTGAGACCGGCCGCCTCGGAACCGGACGCCGGGAGGTCGGCCACGGACACCTGGCCGAGCGCGCGCTCGAGGGGATGATCCCTGCCAAGGAAGAGTTCCCGTACACGATCCGGCTGGTCTCCGAAATCCTGGAGTCCAACGGCTCCTCGTCGATGGCATCGGTGTGCGGCGGGACCCTCAGTCTGCTCAATGCGGGCGTGCCGATCAAGAAGTCGGTGGCCGGCATCGCGATGGGACTGGTGACCGACGGCTCCCGCCACGTGGTGATCAGCGACATCCTCGGCGAGGAAGATCACCTCGGGGACATGGACTTCAAGGTCGCCGGCACCACCGACGGCATCACCGCGTTCCAGATGGACATCAAGGTCGCCGGCGTGGACCAAGCGGTGCTTGAGCAGGCGTTGGACAAGGCGCGCGCCGGACGCCTGAAGATACTGGCGATCATGGCGGACACGATCGACTCGCCGCGCGACGAAATCTCCGACCACGCTCCCAAGATCATGTCCACTTCCATTCCGGAGGACAAGATCGGCGCACTGATCGGCCCCGGCGGCGCCAACATCCGTTCCATCACGGAGCAGAGCGGCGCTGACGTGAACATTCGCGACGACGGCACGGTGATGATCTACGCGCGGCGCAAGCCGGCCGCCGACAAGGCGCTGCAGTTGATCGAAGCCTCCGTAGAGGAACCCGAAGTCGGCAAGGACTACGACGGCGTCGTGAAGCGCATCATGGACTTCGGCGCGTTCGTGGAGTTCCTCCCCGGCAAGGAGGGCCTGCTGCACATTTCCAAGATTTCGCGCGAACACGTGGAGTCGGTGTCCGACGTACTGGAGCTCGGCCAGGAAGTGAAGGTGCGGCTGATCGAAATCGATCGCCTCGGCCGCGCCAACCTGGCGAATGCCGAAGCGTTCGACAGCGACGAGATGCCGGTCGGTCGGTTCGCCGATTCGCGGCCGTCGCTCGCCAGCCGCCGCGACGGCGGGCGTTCGCACGACGGCCGCCCTCACCGTGACGGGGGCCGCCGCGACGGGGGCCGCGGGCGCGACGGTGCGC
>JAPPGB010000081.1 GCA_028821475.1 Spirochaetaceae bacterium | reverse complement strand
CGGGCAGCAGCGGCGACCGCTTCCAGGTGACGGTGCACGTGGAGGCTGACGGGCTGTGCTGCCGCGAGGCCGCCACGGCCGCGCGGCACGTTTCCGCGGAAACTGCGCCGGGCAGCGAGGCAGCGTTACTGGACGGGGTGGCGGAGCAAGTGTCCATCGAGCACGCGGAGAAACTACCGGCCACCGAGGCGACGCCCGACCGCGGTCTGGCGGTCGCGATGCCTGGCCGCGACGCCGGGCAGGCGGTGATCGAACAAGCAGGAGGCATCCACGTCGGCAAGGAGGCAGCGCGCCGCGTCGCCTGCGATGCCGGCCTCGTGGAGCTGCGCCACGGCGCCGACGGCGAGGTGCTCGACGTGGGCCGCAGGACCCGCACCGTCCCGACCGCGCTGCGCCGTGCCCTGCAGAGCAGGGATCGCAACCAGTGCCAGTTCCCCGGCTGCGAGTCCCGCCACTGCGACGCCCATCACGTCATGCACTGGGCCGACGGCGGGGAGACGCAGCTCTCCAACTTGGTTCTTGCGTGCAAATTCCACCACCGCGCGGTCCACGAGGAGGGGTTTCAGGTGGTCGCTGACGGCGCCGGGGGGTTCCTGTTCCTGCGCCCGAATGGCGAGCCGCTGCCGGCGGTGCCACCGGCGCCGCGCTGGGACGGTGTCGGGCCGCCACTGGCGCCGACCGTGGAGCGCCTGGCGGCGGCCGGCATCAGCATCGGTCCGCACACCGCTACTCCCGAGTGGTTCGGCGAATCGCTGAACGTGGCGGCGGCGCTCGACGTGCTGTGGGAGCCGCCGGTGGCGGCGGCGCGCGGCGGCGCTCCCTGAGCGACCCGCAAGCTGGCGGTGCAGCGCGGCGAGGATGAGCAGCGCGCCTGCGATGGAGACTGCCTCCAGGGATTTTCAGTCCTCATCACCATGGGATCGCCCTGTGCGCCCGGTGTGCGGTCTGTCCTCTGCCGGCACGCGCAGGCTACCATGGTGGCGCGAAGGGGAGGGTCGCGCCGACTCAGGATCACGTAATGCTTAGCACATTGACCGTTCGTAATTTCAAGTCTCTCCGTGAGGTAACCGTCGAGTTGCCACGGCTCGCTGTCTTGTTCGGTCCCAATGCGGTAGGCAAGAGTAACTTGCTCGATGCGCTGCAGGCGCTCTCGTGGATGGGGACTGCGCGTACGCTGTTTGACGCCCTTGGCGGTCCCCTTCCGGTGCGGGGGTACGCATTCGAGGCGTTCTCCTTTTCTTCGGGGGGGTTACCCGAGATGGTACGGCGAGGGTCCGCCAGCTTCACGCTGGAAGCAGACATGTCAGTCGAGAGGGGAAGATACCGCTATCGGATCGAACCGAAGTTCGACTTCAGGTCAGGCCAACTCACCGTTGCCGATGAGTACCTGGCCCAGCTTGGCGCTTCCGGACAACCGAAGGGTACCGCCGCGATCGAGCGGGTTGGTTCCAACTTCCGCATCCGGCGAAAGGGAAAGCCGTCCCATCCACGAGAGGAGCAGGTTGGATTGAATCACTCGGTCCTGTCCGATCGGAGTCTGAGCGGCGCCGGCTATCCGTGGCTGGAGTATGTCCGCGCGGAGCTGCTGAACTGGCGTACCTACTACTTCGAGCCACGGAGGGAGATGCGGGAGGAGGAGTCTCCGGCAGATGTGTTCGACATCGGGTTCCACGGGGAATATATCGCCGCGCTGCTTTACAAACTCCGGGCTGAGAGTCCAAAGCACTTCGACGCGATCCGCCGCACGGTGCGCTCGATCGTACCAAGCATCGAAACGCTGGGTGTCGAACTCGATGAACGGCGGGGCACGTTGAACCTGACGGTGCGCCAGGCAGGCGTCAACTACTCCTCGCGGGTCCTGTCGGAGGGAACGCTACGCGTACTGGCGCTCTGCACCATCGCCGTGAACCCGTGGGGCGGCTCTCTGCTTGCTTTCGAGGAGCCTGAGAATGGCGTGCACCCGCGGCGTCTGGAGTTGATCGCCCAGCTCCTGTTCTCGCTGGTCGCACAACAGCGCAGGCAGATTGTCGTCACGACACACTCTCCGCTGTTGGCCGACGCGATGCTGAAGCTGCAGCGCGAGGCGCCCGAGCCGCGGAACATCGGTCTGTTCAACGTCCGCCTCGGGCCGCAGGGAACGGTAGTCGAGCCATTCGAGGCAACCGGTCCGCTCTACGAGGATGCCGAGATTACCGACGCGCTCGCAAGCAGATCCGAAGATGGCATAATCGAGAGTCTGCTGCTCCGCGGGCTCATTGATGAGTGATCCACTTGCACTGTAATGACCACCGTGTACGGCCCATCGGTGGCCAGGGGTGAGGGCGTACTTCCCACCGCGAGAAGGGGACTGACTCGCACTTGGCCGGCCGGGCGGCACTTGCTCGGTGCTACATGCCCCACACCGTGACCGGTGTGCCGTCGTCAGACGGCGGGCGGCGGAAGATCTTGTCTGCCCAGGGGCGGTCGGGTGCGCGGTCGAACACGATCAGGTGGCCCGCCGCGGCCCCGCAGCGATCCATGTAGCTTCGCGTCTGCTTCACGCCCTCGGCGATGGTCCGCTCCAGGTCCTTGTGCAGCACCTTGCACTCCACCACGAAGCGCCGCTCACGTCCGCCCTGCGGCCACACGATCAGCAGGTCGGTGCGCCCGCGACCGAGCGCGTACTCCCGCTCGATGCGCCCGCCGCCGTTGACGATGCGCTGCAGGTGCGCCTGCAGCAGCAACTGCGGGCCGGCCTCGTGGTACTGCTCGAAGCGCTGCACCCAGTGCTCGGAGTGCTCCCGGAAGAACTCCTGGAACGCCGCGAGCAGCCCTGCCACGTCCAGGCGCCCGTCCGAGTCCACGTACCACGCCATCCGTTGCGGCAGCGTCTCCTGAACCGCGTAGTTCAGGTGGCGCGGTACCACCTCGGCGTAGATCGGGTTGGCGATGCGCGGAGGTCCGCCGTCGGCCGCCGCCAACAGGCCCAAGTCGCGGACGTAGGCCAGATCCTCCTCCGAGCAGACAGTCTCGACAGCGCCGGTCAATAGCGGCTCCACCACGCGCCGCACGCGCTCCTCGCGCAGCTTGTCGGCAAGGTTGTCGAGGTGGGTCACGCGCGCCAGAATCAGGCGCTCCTGCGCTTCCAGGATGGCGCGCTCCGAGACCGGGCGGGAGCGGTCCCGTCCCGCCTGGTCATCGAAGCATGCCTCGCGGCACAAGGCGTTCACCAGCCACGGCTGCCCCGCGGTGCGCGTCAGGATCAGCCGCGCCGCCCCTTCCGTGAACTGCTGCCCGGTCGCTGCGGTGTGTTGCGCCAGCAGAGCGCGTACCTCCTGCTCCGAGAAGTCGCCCAGCCGCAGCGATCTGGCCTTGATGTTGAAGGCGCTGCCGCCGAGCACCGTCCGGTTTTCGGCGGTCGAGTGGATACGGTAGTCGCGCACGTCGCGCACGCCGCACAGGACGATGCTCTGCGGGTAGCGCGCCGGGCGGTCGACGTAGCCGGTGCGCAACTGCCGCAGCACCGCCAGCAGCGTGTCGCCTATCAGGGCGTCGATCTCGTCGATCAGCAACACCAACGGCCGCGGGTCGGCCATGCTCCAACGCAACAGAGCGTGCCGCAGTGCCTGGGCCGGCCCCACGCGCTCCAGCACCGCCGGCCAGAGTTCCTCCAGGGTGTCATCGCCCAGCGTCAGGCTTGCCTGGAGCGCCAGTTCGGCGAGCACGGTGCGCATGCCCTCGGCCACGTTCTCGCGCGTCGCCTGGCCATCCTCGACGTTGGCGTACACACAGCGGTAATCGCCCTCCACGCCGTTGTTGAGCAGGTCACGGAGCGCAAGCAGCGCCGAGGTCTTGCCGGTCTGCCGCGGTGCGTGCAGGACGAAGTACTTCTTGTCCCGGACCAGACCGAGCACCACGTCGAGATCGATCCGCTCCAGCGGCGGAATGTGGTAGTGGTCCGCGGCGACAACGGGTCCCTCGGTATTGAACGTGCGCACTGCCCCATGGTCGCAGAGAGCGGCGCGGCTGTCACCCGTCGTGCGGGCCTCGTCGGCCTCGTCGCTCCAAGAGACTGAGACAGCGTATCGTGGCAGGCGTTCACTCTCGTTCTGACCGCAACCCGGCAACCATTCCCCGCGTTGACATCGACTCGCAGGGGGGGCAAGTTTGACGGCGAGAGTGCAGGATTCAAGGCGGGGCCGGCTCTCTCGGGAGGTAGGTGATGGGTGCGCTCGGACAGGTCGAGAAGCTTCTGACAACCATGACGAGAGCGGAAAAGGCACAGGTCTTGCAGTGGGTTGCGCGCGACGTGGGAGACGCTCTTCCCGGAATCGAGAGTAGCCCCAAGGTGTGCGGAGGAGACCCCTGCATCGTAAGAACCAGAATACCGGTCTGGATACTGGAGCATGCCCGAGGGCTTGGCACCAGCGAGGCTGAGTTGCTCGGCGCCTACCCGACGCTCAGGGCGGAAGATCTGACCAACGCGTGGGCATATGTCCGTTCCCACCAACAGGAGATCAATGCCAGCATCCGTGAGAACGAGGACGCCTGATTGGCGCGACTCTACGGGAACGAGAACTTCCGCACGGCTGTCATCCGTGCGGGGCGGTTTCGGGGGTCTCGCTGCCGGCGGACGATCTACACGAGGCTGCTGGGGAGTAGATGGGGAACGCGCGGCAGAGTTCCGCCACCGTCCGCCGTGCTTCATCCACGGTGCCGGCGCCGTGCGGTCTCAGCAGGGAGACAATCACTCCTCCGACGGTTTCCATCTCGGGCTCCCGAAAGCCGCGGGTGGTCGTGGAGGCGACACCCAGGCGCAGCCCGCTCCACTTGGCCGGATTGCGGACGTCGAACGGGATCGGGTTCTTGTTGGAGGTGATGCCGGCCCGTTCGAGGGTGCGCTCCGCGGCTTGGCCGGTCACTCCCGTCGCGGACAGGTCGAGCAGCACCAGGTGAGTGTCGGTGCCGCCGGTGACGATGGACACGCCGCCGGCAGCCAGGACCGCGGCCAGCTTCGCGGCGTTGCGCTTGACCTGGTGGGCGTAGCGCCTGAATTCCGGCTGCAGCGCCTCGCCCAGGCAGACCGCCTTCGCGGCTATCACCTGCGGGTGCAGGCTGCCCTGAACGCCCGGGAAGACGGCGGACTGCAGCTTCCGCTTCCAGCTTTCCTCGCGCGCCAGGATCACGCCGCCGCGCGGCCCCCTGAGGGTCTTCGTGGTGGTCGTGGTGACGATGTCGGCGTGCGGTATCGGCGACGGGTGCGCGCCGCCCGCCACGAGGCCGGCGAAGTGCGCCATGTCCACCACGAAGTGGGCACCGACCTTCTTCGCGGTATGGGCCAGCCGCTCGAAATCCAGTTCTCGCGGGTAGGACGATCCGCCGGCGATCAGGACCCGCGGCCTTACCTTCAGTGCCTTCGCTTCGACCTCGTCGTAGTCGATCATGCCGGTCTCGCGGGAGACGCCGTAGTGGTGGGCCTCGAACCAGCGGCCCGACAGGTTGGAACGCAACCCGTGGCTCAGGTGGCCGCCCGCAGCGAGGTCGAGACTGAGCACCCGGTCGCCGGGGCGGACCAGCGCGAAGAACACGGCGAGGTTGGCCTGGCTGCCGGAGTGCGGCTGCACGTTTGCGTATGAGCAGTCGAACAGTTCGCAGGCGCGCTCGATCGCCGCCTGCTCGGCCACGTCGACGTAGTTCCCGCCGGCGTGATAGCGCGCGCCGGGGTAGCCTTCCAGCGCCTTGTTCGTCACCTCGTGACCGAGTGCGTCGAGCACGGCGCGGCTGACGATGTTCTCGGCGGCGATGAGCTCGATCTGTTCTCGCTGGCGCCGCCGTTCACCGGCCAGCGCATCGGCGATCAACGGGTCGCGCCGATCGAGGCCCTGGTTCATGTGCCGGTACTCGTGGTCCAGGGAAGTCTCAGGCTTCGTCTTGTCGGCAGCCGGCGCCGGCGGGATGGTGGGCAGGCGACTCAGTCCCAGGAGAGCTTGGCTGGGTGCGGCCGGGCCGGGCCGGGGAGCGCGGGCTCCACGTCACGCACCAGGTCCCAGTCCTGATTCACCGCGTCCGCCGGCTGGTCGAAATCGAGCTCAAGCTGCTCGTCCCTGCCGCTGTCGATGCGCAGCCGCGCGCGCCGCGCGTCAGCGGCGGGGACGTGCGCGGCACCGGCAGGCAGGTCCGGCTTGGCTGAAGAGTCCATACCTCCAGTATCGTAACGAAGTCACCGCCGTGCAAGGCCCCATCAGTTGGTAGCAGTTGGAAGCGGTTGGTAGCCGGATCGGTTGACCACTGGCTGATTACGATTCACCCTCGGTCTGGACGTTCCGCGTGCGTCAGGCCTTCAATTCACAGCATCCTGTCAACAGATCACATGAGGAGCCGATGGACGAGCCCGGAACTCACTCGCCGAGTCGCAAGGGAGCAAGTGGCTGAATCGCTGCTCAAGGAGGATACATGCCCACGAACCCTGAATTGCTTAAGCGTGTCACGGCACGGCCCGACGTCTTTGGCGGCAAGCCGATTATCCGTGATTTGCGGATCTCGGTGGAGCTGATCCTCAGCTTGTTGAGCCAGGGAGTGGCCACGGATGCGATCTTGAAGGACTGCCCTGAGTTGGAGCCGGTGGACATTCGTGCCTGCACCGCTTACGCGCACGCGGTAATCGCAAAGGACTCGCTGGACGCCGTGTCGATTGCCCATTCGTGAAATTCCTGGTCGATTTCATTAAGACGAATGCGTCAGCCTCGTGGCCAGCTGGACTTGAGTTCGTGGACGCGGAGGCGGGTTGCCGTGGTGGTGGTGCCGGTGCAGAAGATGCTGAGGGAGTGGTTGTCGGGTTCCGGGAACACGACGCGGGGGATGTAGACGCGGCCGTCGTTGGCGAACACCTCGATGGAGGTGCGGTCGAGCAGGACGCGCAGCCGTACCACGCCGCCGATCGGGGGCAGGCGGGTGGCGGTGCCGCAGGAGGAGAGCGTCTCGGTGTCCGCGTCGTAGGTGACGTCGAATCCGCGCAGTTGCAGGCAGATCACGGTACCCTTCGCAACCCGGATCTCCGTTTCCAGGTCGAGCAGGTCGGCGGTGATTTCCGCAAGCGGGTTGTCCTTGGCGTTGAGCGGCACGTTTGTCCACTCGTGGGTGCGGGTGCGTAGCGCCTCCAACTCCGCCACGGGCAGCATGCGCAGCCGGGGGCCGTCCTCGGTGGTGTGCAGGGAGAGTTCGGACGGGGCGGTCATCTGCTGGTTGAACGGCATGCCGGGATAGAAGCCCGGTTTCCTCATCCAGGTGATCTGCACGCGGCGCAGGTCGGGCACGTTGTGCCAGGTCATGGTGGCGTAGTACTCGCCCTGGATTACCAGCGACTTGATGCGGTCGTCGGTCACCGCCGGCTTGCCCGCCAGGGTGAAGAACGTGGAGCCGTCGAAATCGCCCACGATGTAGCTGCCGTCGATCAGAATCATCACCCACATGAGGCGCTCGCGATCGCCGTCCAGCGGCAGTTGGAAGAAGTCGACGCAGCCGCACAGTTCGTCGCCCCAGCCGTCCTGTTCGACGCGGCTCTCGAAGCGCCAGTCGGTGAGGTTGGCGGAGCTGTAGAAGCCGACGCAGCGGCGTAGCTTGCCCTGGTCGTTGGTGAAGAAATCGTAGGTGGGGGCGACCCATCTGCCGGTCGGCCCGTGCCAGAACGGCCGCGGCGTGTCGATGCGCGCGCCGTCGTGTTTGAGCACCGGGTTGCCCTCGTAGTCGGTGAAGGTGCGCCCGCGGTCGTTGGAGTACGCCAGGCACAGGCCGATCCCGGTGCGCAGGTAGAAGGCGACGATCACCTCCTCGGCGCCGGTCTTGCGGCCGAGATGGTTGTGGTGGTCGATGAACGCCGCGCCCGAGTAGCAGGTGCCGGTGGCGGCGTCGGGGAACAGCACCTTGGGCAGCTCGGTCCAGTGCACGAAGTCGCGGCTGACCGCATGCCCCCAAGTCATGTTGCCCCACGGCAGGGCGGTGGGATTGTGCTGGTAGAACAGGTGGTACTCGCCGCGATACCAGATCAGGCCGTTGGGATCGTTCAGCCAGCCGGTGCGGGAGGTGTAGTGGAACTGCGGGCGCAGCCGCTCGGTGTAGAACGCCTCGGCGCCGGGGATGGCATCGGTCTGCCGGATCAGCTCGAAGCCCGTTTCGGTGACGTTGGACGCGGACACCAGCGCCTGCCTGCCCCGGAAGCGGGCGAGCGAGAAGAACGCGTACCAGTCCACGTCGCCGGGGCCGGACGCGGAGTTGACGCCGTAGTCCAGGATGGTGCGACCGTCGACAACGAGCCTGAGCCGGCCCTCGTCGCTGTCGCCGGCGCCACCGTCGCCGGCGTTGCGGACCGGTACAACCAGGTACTCGGCTGTAACGGTGAAGTTCCTTTGCATCTGCTTCATCCTTGTTCGCTCCATCGGACGCGGGCACCGTTCGACGAACTTACCACGTGGCGGCGGGCGTTGTAGGATGAGCGGCGTGAGCTACAACGGGGGCCTGAGTTACAACGGCATCGAGCAGCCGGGAGAGTGGCCGCCGCGCGGCCTGTCGCGCACGTCGCGGGAGCCGGGGCCGGTGCCCTGGCTGGAGCGCCCGCCGGCGGTGATCCCGATCGACGTGGGGCGGCAGCTCCTGGTGGACGAGTTCCTGATCGCCGACAGCACGCTGCGGCGGGTGTTCCACACGCCGCTCCTGCACGAGGCGAGCCCGGTGCTGGTGCCCGAGACGCCGCTGGAGATGAACTTCGGCATGTGCCCGGTGGCGTGCCCGTTCAAGGACGGCGCCTTCTACGACCCCGCCGACGGCCTGTTCAAGCTGTGGTACCACGCCGGCTGGTTCGACGGCACGGCGCTGGCCACCAGCCGCGACGGGATCAACTGGGAGCGTCCGGACCTGGACGTGGAACCCGGCACCAACCGCGTGCTGCCGCTGCGGGAGCAGTTTCAGCGCGACGGGGTGGGGGTGTGGCTCGACCTGGAGGCCGAGCGCGCCGACGAGCGCTTCAAGATGTTCGCCTACCACCGCCAACGCGGCGGCGGCTTCCGCTACGGCGAGTTGGGCGGCCCGCACACCACCACCGGGTGGACCGGCGGCCACGCCTACTCGTCGCCGGACGGCATCCACTGGACCGAGCGTGCGGCCACCGGCCCCTGCGGCGACAACACCACCATCTTCTACAACCCGTTCCGCAAGCGCTGGGTGTACAGCGTGCGCACCAGCGACCCGGCCGTGGGGCGGCTGCGCGGCTACCGGGAGCACGCCGACCTGTTCGCCGGCGCCGCCTGGGAGCGGGACGACGTCGCGCACTGGTCCGGCGCGGACGACCTGGATCCGCCGTCGCCGGAGCACGGCCACCGGACGCAGCTCTACAATATCGACGCGGTCGGCTACGAGAGCTTGGTGCTGGGCTTCTTCATGATCCACCGCGGGCCGCCCAACGAGATCTGCGACGCGGGCGGCTTCCCGAAGATCACCGAGCTGCTGGTGGGCTACAGCCGCGACGGCTTCCACTTCGACCGCCGCGACCGCACGCCGATCGTGGCCGGCACCCACCGCCTGCGCGACTGGAACTGCGACTACATCCACTCCTGCGGCGGCTGCTGCCTGGTCGTCGGCGACAAGCTGCACATCTACTTCGGCGCCTTCTCCGGGGTGTCGCCCAAGTTCGGGACGCACATGTACGCCGGCGGCAGCACCGGCCTGGCCACCCTGCGCCGTGACGGCTTCGTGTCGCACGACGCCGACGCGGAGGGCGGCAGGCTGACCACCCGCCCGCTACGCTTCAGCGGCAGCCACCTGTTCGTGAACGCTGCCGCCAAGGGCGGCGAGTTGCGCGCCGAGGTGCTGGACGAGGCCGGCAACCCGATCGGGCGGTTCACCCGCGAGCGCTGCGTGCCGGTGACGGGGGGTGCCACGCAGCAGGCGGTGACCTGGGACAACGGCGGCACCCTGGCGGAGGTGGCCGGCCGCCCGGTGCGCCTGCGCTTTCACCTGCGCGACGCGGCGCTGTACTCGTTCTGGGTGAGCCCCGACCGCTCCGGCGCCAGCCACGGCTACGTGGCCGCCGGCGGCCCCGGCTTCACCGCCGCCACCGACACCGTGGGCCAGGGGTAGCGGCCTGACCGCAATGGCTGCTTCCGACCGGCCTCCCGACAGCGCGACCGTCACGGTGCCCGCAACGTCCGACCGGCAGGCTCCACTGCTGGAGATCCGCGACCTGAAGACCTGGTTTCATACCGACCGCGGCACCGTGCGCGCGGTGGACGGCGTCGACCTGGCGGTGGGGCGCAACCGCACCCTGGGGCTGGTCGGCGAGAGCGGCTGCGGCAAGACCGTGACCGCGCTCAGCATCATGGGGCTGGTGCCGCCCGCCACCACCGCCATCAGCGGCAGCCTGCGGTTCCGCCGCAAGGACGACAGCGAGGTGGACCTGGCGCAGATGGACCCGCACAGCCGTGCCTACCGGCGCATCCGCGGCGGCGAGATCGCGATGATCTTCCAGGAGCCGATGACCAGCCTGAACCCGGTGTACACCATCGGCAACCAGATCATGGAGGCGATCCAGCTCCACCAGGAGAAGCCGGCGGGCGAGGCGCGTACGCGGGCGGTGGAGATGCTGCGCCAGGTGGGCATCGCCGATCCCGAGCGGCGTGCGGTGGAGTATCCGCACCAGCTCTCCGGCGGCATGCGGCAGCGGGCGATGATCGCGATGGCGCTGTCGTGCAACCCATCGCTGCTGATCGCGGACGAGCCGACCACCGCGCTCGACGTCACCATCCAGGCGCAGATCCTGGAGCTGATGCAACGGCTGCAGGGCGAGTTCGGCATTTCCATCATCATGATCACCCACGACCTCGGCGTGGTGGTGGGCATGGCGGACGAGGTGGCGGTGATGTACCTGGGGCGGGTGGTGGAATACGGCCCGATGCGGCCGGTGTTCAAAGAGCCGCGGCACCCCTATACGCGGGGGCTGCTGCGTTCGATTCCGGTGCTCGGGGCGCAGGTGCGCCAGCGCCTGCAGCCGATCCAGGGGCTGGTGCCCGACCCGCGCGCCACGCCACCCGGCTGCCGATTCGCCGACCGCTGCCCGCAGCGCATGGAACGGTGTGCCGAGGAACCGCCCATCTTCGAGCCGGCGCCGAACCACCTGTCGCGCTGCTGGTTGAGCGAGGCGGGCGGATGACGGCTCCATGCCTCAAGGACCGTTCCGGAGCGGCACAGCCGAACCACCTGCCGCGCTACTGGTTGAGCGAGGCGGGCGGATGACGGCTCCATGCCTCAAGGACCGTTCCGGAGCGGCACAGCCGAACCACCTGCCGCGCTACTGGTTGAGCGAGGCGGGCGGATGACGGCTCCATGCCTCAAGGACCGTTCCGGAGCGGCGCAGCCGGACCACCTGTCGCGTTGCTGGTTGAGCGAGGCGGGCGGATGACGGCTCCATGCCCCAAGGACCGTTCCGGAGCGGCGCAGCCGAACCACCTGCCACAACGCTGGCTGAGCGAGACCGCCGTATGAAGGGCGCTCCGGCCGCGGACAGAGCAGTGCGCGGCGTCGCCGCCCCGCTTCTGGAGGTCAGGAACCTCAAGAAGTACTTCCCGGTGGAGGGCGGCATCCTGCGCCGCAAGGTGGGCGAGGTGAAGGCGGTGGACGACGTCTCCTTCACGGTGCGCGAGGGCGAGACACTGGGCTTGGTGGGGGAGAGCGGCTGCGGCAAGACCACCGTCGGGCGCACCATCCTGCGGCTGGAGGAGCCGACCGCGGGGCAGGCGCTGTTCCGCAGCGAGCGGCTGGCGGCGGAGGGCCTCGCGGCCGAACAGTCGATGGTCGACCTGGCCACGCTGGACCGGGAGCGCCTGAAACGGGTGCGCCGCGAAGTGCAGATGATCTTCCAGGACCCCAACTCGTCGCTCAACCCGCGCATGACGGTGCAGCAGATCCTGACCGAGCCGTTCCTGATCCACAACATTGGCGGCTCGAAAGAGGAGATCGAGGAGCGCGTGGTCACCCTGATGGGGCAGGTGGGGCTGCGTCCCGAGCAGCGCGCCCGCTACCCGCACCAGTTCTCGGCCGGCCAGCGGCAGCGCATCGGCATCGCGCGCGCCCTGGCCCTGAACCCGAAGCTGGTGATCGCCGACGAGCCGGTGTCGGCGCTGGACGTGTCGATTCAGGGCCAGGTGCTCAACCTGCTGGAGGACCTGCAGGCGGAGTTGGGGCTGACCTACGTGTTCATTGCGCACGACCTGTCGGTGGTGGAGCACATCAGCGACTGGGTGGCGGTGATGTACCTGGGCCGGCTGGTGGAGTTGGCGCGCGGCGAGGACCTGTACCGCAACCCCCAGCACCCCTACACGGAGGCGCTGCTGTCGGCGGTGCAGGTGCCCGACCCCGACGTGCAGCGCAAGCGCATCATCCTGGAGGGCGGCGTGCCGTCGCCGGCCAACCCGCCGAGCGGCTGCCGGTTCCACACCCGCTGCTCCTACGCCCCGCAGGCGGACCGCATGCCGCGCTGCAGCACCGACGTCCCCGAACTCACCCCCGCCGGCCACGAGCAGTGGGTCGCCTGCCACTTCGCCCCCGACCTCGCCCTGCGCGGCGTCGAGATCCCGGCCACCGGCTGACGTCCGCGGTCCTCACCGAACATTGCCTGCAGTGTTCAGCCACCGCCCTGCGGCACCATTGGACCGGGCCGGTCACGACCAGACGAATCTGCGTACCGGCTGCATCGGCGTCGTATACTCAGCCGTCGTCCTGGGAATTGTTCTTCCGGGGTCGGCTCCGCCTGCTGAGGCTGGTGACGAATAGCGACGCCAATCCAGTAAGTGGCACGAGCAAGGCTATCAGTCCCGTTACGGGCTTCCCGGTGGCCAGAAGATAGGTCGCGGCCGAAAGCGATCCGAGTGTGACGACCGACGCGCACAAGATTCCCATGCGTTGGTTGATGAGCGCCGCTCGTGCCACCATCCGGTCTATTCCATGCTGATGTCTCTGTTGGGCCTCTGCCATGTTGAGGATGCGTTCGGCGGAGCCTGGCAACACATCGTCGAATCCTTGGAGAATCGTCGGGTGTGGAAGCGGCCCGCTGTAACTTGCAACTTCAACTGACGTCTGTACCTGAGTAGGCTCCGTGGGCGTGGCCGGGGCTGATGGTACAGGTGGAGTGCTCGCGCTCGCCTGAGACTGGGGCGCCGACGGGCGCTGCCGAGAGTCGGATAACCGGGCGTTCAAGAGACTACGACGGGGGCATGACCTTCAGGCGCCGACGATCGCTCCTGTTCGTTCACTGCTGCGCCGCCGACAGGTGCGGAGAATAGGTCTTCGGGGAGTTTCGGTAGCGCCGGGTTTGCCCCTGCCGCTCCTTGCATCGCCTCAGCGATGAAGTTCCCGACGGACCCCCAAACCTCGCCAATCTCGGTGTCTTGAGAGCGGGGCTCGTAGACCACAACATCACCGAACGAGAACGCGATGCGGAGGCCGGACAAGAAGTTGTTGAATCTGGAATCGCTTAGTCCAATCCTGACGAGAGAGCGCTTTGAACTGAACCTCACCACGCTGCTCCTATCACGCGCCGCCACAGTTCGTTACCTCCGCTGGCATGCGTTAATACTATCGGTCGTTGGCGCCGTCAACAAGACATTCGCTGTTGAACGCTACTTCGTTCATGCTTCCTGCAGAGTCGCGGGGGTCGCCCCGGTATCCGTCCAGGCGCGGAGGCCGGCGGGGGAGGTGGGGTGCAGGTCGCCGCGCAGGGCGTACAGGCGGCCGTTGAACAGTTCCACCTCCAGCCGAATTACTTGGCCGCTGAGGGCGCCGATGGTGCGGCCGCCGCTCCACACCGGCTCCCAGGCGTGGGCGTCGCCGCTGAAGGCGGCGCAGTCGTCGTAGGTGTAGCCTTCCAGCGGGCGGCAGTCGGGGCCGGTGACCTGCACCCGCAGCCGGCCCTGCGGCGCCTGCACGTTGACGGCCAGGCGGTCGCCGCGCAGGTGCAGCGGGCGGGTGGTCAGCGAGCCGGGGCCGCCGGGCGGCTCCAGGTAGACGAAGCCGTCCAGGCGCAGCTCGTGCAATAGCAGGCGGCCCTCGCCCAACTCCGGCTCCGACAGCCGTTGCGCGTGCTCGCCCTCCGAGGAGCTGGAGTAGATGCGGATCACGTCGCCGGTCACGACGAGGCTGGAGGGGTAGATGCAGCCGTAGCCGGGCTCGCCGGGGGCGGCGTTGGGCAGGAACGGCACGCGCTCGCAGCGCTGGAAGTGCCAGCCGTTGTAGCTGTAGGCGAGCTGGCAGTCCACCTTGCCCTCGATGAACTTGCCGCCGCCGACCACCGGCGTGGTGTGGTAGATCCACAGGAAGCCGACGAACAGGTGGGCGTAGGGGAACACCGGCATGCCGTACACCTGCGCCGCGGGGGTGTCCTCGCCGTCCGGGCGCATCGCCACCTCCGGCGCCGAGAACGTGCGCCAGTCGCGCGTCTCGTACACGGCGATGCGGCGGTCGCCCCAGCTCGGCCGGGCGGCGATCACGTAACTGTCGCGCACCGGGTTCCAGAACCCGGACACGGCCGGGTCGATGCCGGTCGGATGCCAGCTCCGGCCCGGCAGCAGGCGCCACGAGCGGCCGTCGGCGGACACGTACAGCGGCGCGCTGGTGCCGCCCGGATCGCGGTAGCTGACGAACGCCTTCAGGCGCTCGGCCGGGTCCTCCGCCCGTGCGTCGTAGAAGCAGGGGCCCCACTCACCGAACCCGGCCAGCGGCAGCACTTGGTGCGGGCGCACGCGGCCCGCCATCGGCACCGCCTCGGTCAGGTCGGGAGCACGCCAGTGCACGCCGTCGTCGCTCTCCACCACCAGGGCCAGGTGGCGCAGGCGCCCGCCCTCGGGCACGAAGCTGCGCGGGAGCTGCGCCTGGTAGAGGCAGCGCCACAGCCCCGATTCCGGGTCGCGGAACACGCTCGGATAACCCCACGACGGGTCCAGGTCGGGGTCGCGCCAGGTGCCCTCCGGCACCAGGGCCGGTTGCCCGATGCGGCGGTCCAGGTTTTCGCGGCGGTCCAGGTACTGGTCGTCAAAGAACAGCAGCGCGCGTTCCATGCTCCAGGTTCCGCGGTTCACTTGCATGCCGTCACCATATCAAGGCGCCCCAAGGAGCGCGACCGCGGAATTGCCGCGCCGGGCCGTGCGCGCCACGTCGAGCCATGCCACCGCGTGCAGGCATACCCGCCACTCGCCGCCATGCACGCCGCGCCTGCCGCCGCACGGAGCCGGTCCACCGTACGCACCCAAGCTCACGGCACCACTCGTGGCGTGCCGGTGCCCGCCAAGCCGCTCGGGGTGACCGGCGGACCCTCCGCGGCCCGGCACCCGCGCGCCGCCCAATGGCCGCCGGGAACGCGCGTGATGCGTACGAAGGCGTCGAACGCGTGTCGAACGCGTACACGAGCTTGACCCGAGCGGCCGCAGGCCTTGTAATGGTCAGACCGAGCCGTCCGGCACGGATGGCGCGCCATTGCGCCACCGACCCGGCCGGCGAATCACTGAGGAGGATGACAATGCGACGAACAGCATTGACCTGGATCCTGACCCTGCTGCTGCTGCCGGCACTGGCCGGCGTCGGCTTCGCCGGAGCGGCCGGCGAGGAGTCGACCAGCGCGGCAGCGACCGAGGCCACCGAGATGGGTGGCTACTCGGAGTCGCCCATGCTCGCCGCCATGGTGGCCAGCGGCGACCTGCCGCCGGTCGACGAGCGGCTGCCGGCCGAACCGCTGGTGCAGGAGGTGGTGGACCGCATCGGCACCTACGGCGGCACCTTCCGCGGCTTTCAGCTCGGCGACGCCGACAAGTGGGTGCTGTACAAGACCGGCCTCTACGGCGGCCTGATCTCGCGCAGCTACCTGGACCTGGGCACCATCACCCCCAACGGCCTGGAAGGCTGGGGACCCGGCATCGCCAAGAGCTGGGAGTGGGACGACGACGCGGCCGGCATCACGGTGGTGCTGCGCGAGGGCGTGAAGTGGTCCGACGGCGCACCGCTCGGCGTCCACGACATCATGTTCATGTGGAACGAGGTGCAGATGAACCAGGGCTTCCAGCCCACGGTGCCGGCCCGCTACAAGGTGAACGGCGAGACGATGGAGGTGATCCAGATCGACGACCACACCATCCGCTTCGAGTTCGCCGGCCCCAACCCGTGGTTCCTGAACGTGCTGTACGGCGCCACCCGCTCCGAGTACGGCGCGCTGCTCGCCCCGTCGCACTACTTCAAGCAGTTCCACCCGGACCACACCGACGGCAAGACCTGGGAGGACTTCCAGAGCCAGTACGGCCCGGTCAACACCAGCATCCCGACCCACACCGCCTACAAGCTGACCAAGTACAACCCCGCCGAAGAGGCGGTCATGGAGCGCAACCCGTACTACTGGAAGGTGGACACGGCGGGCAACCAGCTCCCCTACATCGACAAGATGCGCTTCCAGATGCTCGCCGACCAGGAGGCGGCGATCCTGCGCGGCATCGCGGGCGAGGTGGACCTGGCCGAGCGCAACTTCCAGGTGCTCGAGAACCTGCCGATGCTGAAGGCGAGCGAGGCCGACGGCAACTACGAGCTGCGCGTGGGCATCGGCGACAATTTCACCACCGGCAACGAGATCTGGCTGAACTACGACCTCAAGGACGAGGACTACGGCGAGCTGCGCGAGTTGCTGCGTACGGTCAAGTTCCGCAACGCGCTGAGCGTCGCGCTGAACCGCGAGGCGATCAACGACCTGCTGTTCCTGGGGCTCGCCAAGGAGGCCAACCTCGGCATCAGCACCGCTTCTCCCTACTGGGACGGCGAGATGGCGACCATCGCGCAGATCAACGCCGAATACGACCCCGACAAGGCGCGGCAATTGCTCGGCGAGCTGGGCCTGAAGGACCAGAACGGCGACGGCATGCTGCAGTACGAGGACGGCGGCAACGTGACCTTCCTGCTCGGCGCGGCGTCCGAGATCACCGCGCACGTCAACCTGGCCGAGATGGTGGTGGCAGACTGGAAGGCGGTGGGCATCGACGCGCGGCTGCACCTGCAGACCCGCAGCCTGATGTTCAGCGGCATCCGCGACCTGCAGTTCCACGCCGTGACGTTCGGCACCACCGACCTGCTGTTCCCGCAGTTCCGGCTCAACGAAGGGCCGATCATGCCCGGCTACCAGAGCCCGCTGTTCGTCGAGGATCCGCCCGACGACCTGCAGCGCATCTGGGACCTGACCGACGAGATCATCACCACGGTGGACGCCGACAAGGTGAGCATGCTGATGAAGGAGCACCAGCGCCTGCGCGCCGAGAACAACCTCGGCATCTGGGCGGCGCACGACGTGCCGCTGATGGTGATCGTGCACAACCGGCTGCAGAACGTGCCGACGGCGGAAGAGATCGTGATCGACAACGCCGACCACATTCCGCTGATGCCGGACCAGTGGTTCATCCAGGAGTAGGAGACTGCTGCATGCGGCAGTCTCCTACTGAGGCGGGTTGGGCCGGGACCGTCGCCACAGGCGGCGGTCCCGGGGCGATAGACGACCTGATCTGAGGGTCTGAAGGTCCGGCGGCCGTGCGCCTGCCACGCGCGCGGCCGCCGGTCGTTTCTGCCCCCATACCAGCATGGCCACCTACCTGATTCGTCGGTTGCTGAACTTCATCCCCACGTTCGTGCTGATGAGCTTCGTGGTGTTTCTCATCCTGGAGATCGCGCCGGGCGATCCGCTCACCCGCTACGAGCAGGCGCTCGTGGTCACCTACAACTACTCGGTCGACGCCGCCGAGGCGCGCACCGACCAGTTGCGCACGCTGTACGGCCTGGACCGCAACTTCTTCCTGCGCTTCTTCGTCTGGCTGGCGAACTTCCTGCGCGGCGAGTTCGGCGTGTCGTTCAACAACTTCCGCCCGGTATCCGACCTGATCGGGCAGCGGCTGTTGTACTCGATCGCCATTTCGTCGTCGGCGCTGATCTTCATGTACGTGGTGGGGGTGCCGATCGGGCTGTGGACCGCCTACCGGCAGTACGGTGTGTCCGACTACGCGGTGAGCGTGGTGGCGTTCATCGGGCTGTCGATTCCCAACTTCTTCCTGGCGCTGCTGGTGCTGGTGGGGCTGTTGTTCTTCTTCGACATCCCGCCGCCGCAGGGGCTGTTCTCGCCCGAATACGTGGACGCGCCGTGGAGTCTCGGCAAGCTGCTGGACGCGGGGCGCGGGCTGATCCTGCCGGTGCTGGTGATCGGCACCGAGGGGCTGGCCAAGATCGTGCGCATCACGCGCGCCAACATGCTCGACGGGCTGCAGGACGAGTACGTGCGCACCGCGCGCGCCAAGGGGCTGGCGGAACCGGCGGTGGTGCTCAAGCACGCCTTCCGGGTGGCGGTGAACCCGCTGATAAGCCTGTTCGGGATGCAGTTCCCGCTCATCCTGTCGGGCGAGGTGGTGGGCTCCATCGTGCTCGGTCTGCCGACGCTGGGGCCGCTGCTGCTGGACTCGCTGCGCAGCCTGGACCTGTACGTGAGCACCACCATCCTGATGGTGCTGGGCATCCTGCTGTTGATCGGCAACCTGCTCGCCGACGTGCTGCTGGCGCTGGCCGATCCCCGGATCAGGTTCGATTGATGGGGCGACCGGTGAGGCGAACAGCCGGAGGTGGAACCCGGCGTCGCGCCGCTCGAATGCAGCCGGTGCTTCCCCACGGGTTGCCAGGGGGACAAGATGGCTGAGATGGTTCGGGCGGCTGCGCCGCCGCAGGGCGCGCTGGACGCGCCGGAGTCGCCGGCGCTGGAGACCTGGCGCCGCTTCACCCGCCACCGGGTGGGCGTGGTGGCGCTGGGCGTGGTGCTGGTGCTGTTCGCGCTCTCCTTCCTGGGCCGCTTCCTGGTGGCGAGCGACCCGTTCGTTCAGCACCGCGACGCCGCCTACTGGCCGCCGCAGCGGGTCCGCGTCATCGACGCGGAGGGCCGGCTGACCCGCCCGTTCGTGTACGGCTTCGAGCGCGCCCTGCACCCGGAAACGTTCCAGTGGGAATACGCGGTGGACGAGTCGAACGTGACCGAGCTGGCGCTGTTCGCGCGCGGCCCGGTGTACCGCGTGCTGTGGCTGTTCGACTGGGACGTGCACCTGGTCGGGACCGTGGACGGCGCGCCGGTATTCTTCCTGGGCACCGACCGGTTCGGGCGCGACCTGCTGGCCCGCCTGCTGTGGGGCGGCATGGTGTCGCTGTCGGTGCCGGTGCTGGCGGTGGCGATCACCGTCTTGCTGGGCACCCTGATCGGGGCGGTGTCCGGCTACTTCGGCGGCTGGGTGGACAACCTCATTCAGCGCGTCATCGAGGTGCTGGCGTCGTTTCCGCGCCTGCCGCTGTGGATGGCGCTGGCGGCGGTCATCCCGCCCGAGTTCCAGGGCGTGGCGCTGTACGCCGGCATGGCGGTGATCCTGGCGATCATCGGCTGGGGCCGGCTGGCCCGGCAGGTGCGCGGCAAGGTGCTGCAGCTCCGCCAGATGGAGTACGTGGTGGGCGCGCGGGCGCTGGGCGCGTCGCCGTGGCGGGTAATCGGCAAGTACATCGTGCCCAACGCCTCGAGCCACATCATCGTCATGGCCACCCTGTACGTGCCCGAGTACTTGCTCGTGGAGAGCAGCCTGAGCTTCCTGGGCATCGGCCTGACGCCGCCGCTGACCAGTTGGGGCGTGCTGCTGTCCGACGCCCAGAAGGTGCGGGTGGTGCTGCAGTACCCGTGGCTGCTGATCCCCGGCCTGTTCATCTGCGTCGCCATGCTCGCGTTCAACTTCGTCGGCGACGCCGTCCGCGACGCCTTCGAAACCCGTCACCTCTAACCTCAATACCTCGACACGCCGTCCGCACATTCGTAGGTGTCGCGGCGTAACCGCTACTCCTTGTGTACTCCAACGTAGACGATGAACCCTTGCGTCAGGCATAATGTCGTCATCGCGTCCGTGGACCGATGCAATCATATTCGGCAGGGCTGATGTTGTCGGCTTCGGTCACATGAAAACTGATTCATGCTCGGACTGACGCGACGTGGAGGAGTGAATAATGGCAAATAGGTCGACACGAACATTACCTCACACCGAGCAACAATACAAAGGGATAAGCGAGATCTCAGTGCGAGGGTTCAAGTCTCTCGCTCGTGAAAGTCGGATCGAAGTCCGACCACTAACAATCTTGGCTGGTGCGAATAGTTCGGGCAAGTCGAGCATTATGCAACCGCTGTTGTTGATGAAGCAGACCCTTGAAGCAAGCTATGATTCCGGGCCGCTCCTGATGAATGGCCCAAACGCGAAGTTTACGTCGGCAGACCAGTTCATTTCACGGTCTCAGTCGAATTCGCGAGACTTCAGTGTCGAGATTGTAACTTCCGATGATATCACGAACAAGATTGAGTTTTCTGTAACCGAGGCAAAGGGACTTGAAATCAGGGCAATGATGGTAGACGTGATCCTGGATGATGTGGGAAAGCGTTCGATACACCTGACGCCGTCCCTCGCGCCAAAGGCGGTAGAATCTGCGTTATTGAGGTTTCTGCCGGAAATGATGAACGAATTGATCAAGCCGGGGATTCCACTAGTGGTATCAAGGCATCGGTGTTTCCTTACCGTTAGACCAGCTCGAGTTGGACGCCAAGATAGACTCTATGTTCTACCAAGTCTTTTCACGTTCACCTCGGGTGAACTGCTGCGCATGATTCATGTTCCCGGATTGCGCGGAAACCCCGAACGAATATATGACAGGACGGCGCCAGGCCCCGTCTTCCCAGGTACATTTGAGAGGTACGTCGCAACGATCATTGCTGATTGGCAGAGTCTTGGTGATGACCGAGTTGGAAGAATCGAAGCGATGTTGGGCAACTTAGGACTGACCACCAAGGTTGTTGCGGACGCTATCAGCGATACTCAGATTGAATTACAGGTGGGCCGTATACCGGGAGTGACCACAGCGTTACCGAACGGCGACCATGTCAATATTGCCGATGTCGGGTTTGGCGTTTCGCAAGTACTTCCGGTTCTGGTTAGTCTTCTGGTCGCGGAGGAAGGACAACTGGTGTACATAGAACAGCCAGAATTACACCTGCACCCGCGCGCTCAGTATGAGTTGGCGATAGTCATCGCAGAGGCAGCGAGGCGCGGCGTAAAACTGGTTTTGGAGACCCACAGCGCCTTGCTCTTGCTCCATGTACGAACCCTAATGGCCACCGGTCAGCTTGATCGTGACTTGGTGAAGCTGCATTGGTTCTCGCGGAACCCCGAAGACGGAATGACGTCGATTCAAACTGCGGATCTGGACGAACTCGGATCCTTCGGTGATTGGCCGGAGGACTTTGGTGATGTCGAGCTGTTCGCCGAGGGCGCCTATCTCGATGCGGTGGCGCAGCGTAGTAGAGGGAATGGCAAAGCGGTACGGTCGTAGAATAGTGATTGACGCTGATGTGGCTGGTTCTGCAGGTGAGTCGGAGCATCCGACTTCAAGCGCTTGTCGCGGGTTCCTTGAAGCCATCTTGGAGCTCGGAAACTATGTGGTGATGACGAAAGAGATCTTCGACGAGTGGCGTCAACATCGATCCAACTATTCATCCAAGTGGCTCACGCGGATGTTTGGGCGACGACAAGTTTATACCGATACGACTGAACACGACGATAGTCTGAGACAACGGATTGTTGACTCCTTGCCCGGCAATCGGCGAGCGGTCGCTCGGAAAGATCTGCATCTTATCGAAGCAGCACTCGCGACCGATCGACTGGTGGCATCCCGAGACGAACATGCGCGCGAAGTATTTCGACATGCTTCGGCTGTCGTCCGGGAACTGACAAGCATAGCGTGGGTCAATCCGACGCTTTCGGTCGATGCCGCTGTCGAGTGGCTACGGAGCGGGGCAAAGGCGGATGCTCGCCGCCGGTTGAGTACGTGATGGCTGGAACCACGCGAGCGTCATCTGCCGTGGCGCGGCCCCACGGCAGTCGCGAGGGTCAGGAGCGCGGCATGCCGTAGCCGAGGGCGTGGATCGCGTTGCGGAATGCGTGCTCGGATTCGGCCGGGACCACCAGGTTGCGCTCGCCGGCGCGCAGGCAGAGCTTGGCTGTTCGCCGGTCCGCGGCGATCAGCGCGGCGGTCTCGGGATCGGCGCACTCGATCAGGAGCGCGTTGCCCTTCTGCTTCAGGGCGCGCGCCCGTTGCTCCGTGGTGCGCAGAAATCCCTCTACGGTTTCCGGCAGGTCCTGGTCGTCTCGGGAGGTGAGGAACGCGCGCAGTTCCGCTACCTCGTGACCGCCCTCGACGGCCCGGACGGTCCTGCGGTGATCCAGCCGCCACAGGCCCTCCGACTCCGCCGTCGCGTAGGTTTCCAGCAGCAGCGCCTCCGCGGCGGTCAGCGGCGCGCCGGCAACCTGCACCCGCAAATCGGGAAACACCGTGAGCGACGCGGCAACCTCCGGAGTGCTCGGGGTGTAGCTCTCCGTCAAGCCGAGGCAGTACGCCCCGAGCGCGGTGAGTCGAACGTAGTGCAGGCCGTCGTAGCGACTCAGGAACTCCAGGTCGTAGGTGCCCGGCAATTGGGTGTAGTCCGGACGCGCTCCATGCGGATCGGAGTAGGCCACGTCGATCATGCCCAGGGTGGCGGCATATTCGAACAGCACGCACAGCAGGTAGCGGCCTTCCAGGAACTCCCATTCGTGGTAGCCGTCGTACCCGAGGCTGCCATACTCGGAATCGAACAGATAGAGGCTCCAGGGGTCGCGGGTCACGCTGAAGTCGTCGCCGGCGGCCCGTATGAAACGGCCCAACTCGTCACAGCTCACCCAGCGCCCCACCGGGCACGCGCGCAGCGCCGAGTCGATCGCCGGCCGCCGCCCGGCCGGCGACGTCATGGACCGGCGGCCGCGACCGCCCTGTCCCTTGATCACGTCGACGCGGTTGAACTCGTCGAGCAGGGTGGAGGTGAGCCAGTGCCGCCACAGCCGGCGCAGGGTCTGCTCCGGCGGCGCGCCGAACGCGGCGAGCCCGGCCCGGGTCAGCGCGAGCTTCGTACCGTGCGGCTCGGCGAGCTTGGCCGCCTGCATCAGCCACGGCCACGCGTGTGCCCGGATCGGGCCGGCCCCGGGCGAACGGGAAGTGCTCTCACCGTCCGCCGCGGGGAAGAAGTCGCCGCCGGCCAACACCTCTCCGATGCGCCGTACCGCGGCCGCGGAGGGGCGTAACGTCTTCGCGCTCACGGCCACCTTGCCGGCATCGATCAGGCGCAGCACTGCCGGCAGTTCGTGCCGCACGGGGTGCTCGGTGTCGCGCAGGACCAACGGCACCTGCTCGAAGGTCTCCCGGGAACGCCGCCAGCGGCGCAGCGCAACGGTGGCGGGAAGATCGTCGCACACGCTCAGCGTCGGTGGCTCGGCTTCCGCCACGAACTCCCGCAAGCGACTGTCCAGATCGCCGGGGATGACCGAGCGGGTACTGCGCAGGTCGGGAGCGTAGAGGAACAGGCTCAGCCGCGTCACCTTGGCGTCGTCCCACCGGCGGATGCCGGCGCCGGCGGGCAGGCTGCCGTACTTGGCGCGGAACTGGCGCGGGCTGAATTCGCCCGGCGAACCGTGCAGGGCTTCGCGCACGGCGAGTTGCTCGGTTTCGCCGAGCCGCGCCCACAGCGCGCGCAGCAGGTCGCCGGCGAGGTGGCGCTCGATCTCGGCTATCAACTCGGCCTTGCGGCCCGCCCTGCGCGCCTTCGGCAGCAGCCGGACCATTGCCCTGAGCTGATCCACCGTGAGCTGCGCGAGCCCTTCCGCTACCGTGGTGAGGTATGAGCGGTTGTAGTCATACCGGCGCGGCATGGTCACTCCTCGCCGTGAGGGCGACGAAAACGACGGACGGGCATCGCCCGCGCGCAGGCAGGTATGGGTAAGGCATGGGGCTGCATCCTCTCCGGGCGGGCACGGGCGAGCTGCTGAGATGGAACCATCAAAACTGCATCGCGTCTTCGTCGGTTGCGGCCGCCAACGAGCCGGCCGGGCCTCGCCAAGGCTCGATGTTACCAGCCGGTCGCTCGCCGGTCAGCAGCCAACCGTGGTGGTTCGACCCGCCGCCGGGCATTGCTCATGACGTGCGGATGGAAGATAGTGGCAAGCATGGTGGCACGTCCCAACATCCTGGTGTTTCTGAGCGATGATCACGGGCAGTGGGCGTCGCGGCCGTACGGCAACCGCGAGCTGGTGACGCCGACCCTGGACTACCTGGCTCGCAGCGGGGCGCGCATGGAGAACGCGTTCACTCCGTGCCCGGTGTGCTCGCCGGCGCGCGCGTCGTTCCACACCGGCAGGATCCCGTCGGCGCACGGCATTCACGACCACATCGGCGAGCAGAACCTGGGCGCCGGGCATCCCGGCATCGCGGGGCAGACATCGCTGGCCGAAGTGCTGCAGGGGCAGGGCTACCAGACCGGGCTGGTCGGCAAGTGGCACCTGAACCACTTCCAGCAGGCGCCGCCGGGGTGGGACACGTGGTTCTCCAACGCGACGGGCACCAACGCGCGCTTCGGCGCGCAGCCGTTCTACGAGGGCGGCCGGCGGCTGGAGCTGCACGGCAACCAGGCGCACCACCTCGCCGACCGCGCCGTGCGCTTCCTGCGCGAGCGCGACCGCGGACGCCCGTTCTACCTGTTCGTCGGCTTCACGAACACCCACACGCCGCACATTGGCGAACCGGAGCGCTGGGTGGCTCGTTACCGGGAGTGCACCTTCGCCGACCTCCCTCAAGTGCCGCCGAGCCGCGCCCACGGGAGCCTCCGCTTCCACTACCCGACCGACCGCGCCGAGCGGCGCGAGGCCAACGCCCAGTACTACGCCGCGGTGAGCGTGATCGACGAGATGGCGGGCCGGGTGCTCGACGAGCTGGCAGACCAGCAGGCGGAGCGGGACACGCTGGTGGTATACACCTCGGATCACGGCCACATGAACGGCCACCACGGCCTGCACACCAAGGGCAACGCCACCACGCCGCAGAACTTCCTGGAAGAGTCGATACGCGTCCCCTGCCTGCTGGCGTGGCCCGGCCGCATCCGCGCCGCTTCGGTCCATCGGCAGCCGGTCGATCACTGCGACCTGTTCATGACGCTCGCCGACGCCGCCGGCTGCGACTGCGGTGAGATGGCGCAAACGCTCGGCCGCACCGGCCGCTCCTGCCTGCCGCTGCTGAGTGAGTCGCCCGGCGAAGCTGCCGCGGCCGCTCGCGAGTGGCGCGACGCCCAGGTCTGCGAGTACGGCAACGCGCGCATGATCCGCACCGATCGCTACAAGCTCATCAAGCGCTACCCCGGCCCCAACGGCCACTTCCCCGACGAGCTCTACGACCTCGCCGACGACCCCGACGAGGAACACAACCGCCACGGCGACCCCGCCTGCGCCGCCGCCGTGGCCGAACTCACCGCCCGCCTGGAGGCCCACTTCGCCCGCAACGAAGACCCCGCCCGCAGCGGCCTGCGCATCGCCGACCTGCCCATCCACAACACCATCGAGCCGTGGCGCGTGGACCCCGCCGCCGGCTGAAAGAGGAGCAGCCGCGCCGGTGCCGCCCGGTTACAGGTGTTCGACGTGGTCCTTCGGTTCGTCGCGACTTCGCTTCCGCTGGCGAAGCTTCTCAGTTACTTTGGAAGTACTCCGGCTCCTGCACGCATCTACGTACTGCCGACCGAGTTCCATCGCGCGATCCATCACGGCTCGGTGATCACGGTAGTAGGCAAGCGCTGCATGCACCTCGGACGGGGTCAAGTCGAACTCATCCGCGATCTGGGCGCTGCACTTCCCTTGATGTCGGTGCCAGATCACGATGTCCTCTACCGTGATTCTATGGCCCGCGATGCGTGGCTTCCCGCCGGCGATTCCGGGGGTGGTCTCGATACGTGGTTTCACAGGAGCCTGGTCCGAAAAGGCCGCCTGGTGGGCGATGGTCGGGCATCGGTTTTCATCGGCTTCCATGTCACGGAGTGACCGTACAGACTCAAACCAGATAGGTACAACGGGAACCCGCTGGCGTCAAGGTTGGCGCCCACGGCCCCGCAGCCGTGTCGATTCTTCCTGGGCGCCCTCGGCGGCGATTGATCTTCGCTCGCTTGACGTGCAAGGTGACGACGATGATCAGGACGGCACGCAATCCCTTGATCCCGGCAAGCCCGCGAGCACCGGAAAACGGCTCGGCTTACGGATTGTGTGCCGTCGTGGTGGTGGTGCTGATGGCCACTCTGGCGACCGCCGGGTGCAGCACAACGCCGCACGTGCAGGACGTGGGCGCTCCCGGCCCGGCCCGCCCGCAACCGGGAACGGTGGTGGTGCAAGCCGAGGGCAGCGTGGAAGCGGTACCCGACATAGCCGTGCTCGGCATCGGCGTCGAGATCACGCAGCCGTCGGTGGCCGAGGCCAGGGACCGGGCCGCCCGGGTGACCGAGGCGGTGATCGCCGAACTCCGGCGGCTCGGTGTGGAGGACCGGGACATGCAGACCAGCCGATTCAGCATCCAGCCGGACTACCAGTACACGGACGACGGCCGGCGCCGTCTGACCGGCTACCGGGTCGTCCACACACTGACGGTCACCTACCGGGACTTGGACACCCTTGGAACCGCCATCGACGCGGTGTCCGAAGCCGGCGGCGATGAGCTTGCACTTCGCGACATCGCATTCGCGCACTCCGACCCGGAACGGATTCTCGAGGCGGCCCGCCGGAAAGCGGTGGACAGGTTGCACCGGACCGCCCGGCAACTGGCCGAAGCAGCGAACCGGGAGTTGGGTCCGCTGCTCGAAATCAGCGAGGGAGTGGCACCGCCTGAAAGCCCCTACCCGCGGCCAGCCATGGGCGCGCTGCTGAAAGCCGAAGCGGTCGACACGCCGATCAGCATCGGCAGCGACACCATCGCCGTCACCGTGCGCGGCGTGTTCGCCCTGCACTGACGCAGCCGGGTTCGAGGGCGTCTTGCATAAGCGGTGTTCCATCAGGGAACAGGTTCGGGAACGGCTCGGTACGATGCTGAGCGCGGCGTTCGAAGCGCAGCCGGTCGAAGACGGCGTCGGACATCCCGCCGAGCAGATTCTCGAACGGGCGCTGAACACCGGTGAACAGGCGGCCGTACTCGACGTCGTCTCCGCGCTGTGCGTAGATACGGCGCGGCCCGGTTTCTCGGCAGCCACGTTGCGTTGCCTGGGCCGGCTGACAAACCCCGGATCGTCGGTGTGGCGGGCGGCACTGGTACGGGGCGCGCTCGCGCACTCCGACGTGGAAGTCCGCGAAGCCGCGGTGCAGGCGGTCGAGTCGTGGGACGGCACAGATCTGATCGACCTGCTGCAAGTTCATCGCGAAGGCGAGCCGTGGCTTGCCGAGTACGTGAGGGAGGTCACCCAAGATCTACGGGCCTGAGCGTTGGCTGGACAGGGGGGAGTGGGCGTGACACAGTAGGCCTTGAGTTGGCCTGAAGGGCAGCGATGAGCACGAGTCCGAAGGAGGGAGCGATGCGATCTGTGAGGTTATGTGCGCTGGCGCTGGCGGCGTCGGTGTTGGGGGCCGGTGTGGCGTTTGCCGCCGGGCAGGAGGCGGACACGGAGGATACCGCGGACGCCGCGGCGTCCACGGAGGGTGCCGCGGCGTCCGCGGGAGGTACCGAGCTGGTGCTGATCGGCGGCGTGTACACGTGGCCGAAGAGCTGGCTGGAGGCGCCGACCGCTGCCGAGTTGAACATCACCAGCTTCAGTGAGGCGCCGATGCTGGCGCAGATGGTGGAGGCGGGCGAGCTGCCGCCGCTGGGCGAGCGGCTGCCGGACGATCCGCTGGTGTTCGAGCCGTACGAAGAGCTGGGCACCTACGGCGGCACGCTGCGGGTGGCGCGGCTCAGTCCCGGCGACTGGGGCGACATGCACCGCGGCCACAAGGTGTTCCCGTACCGCGCGGACCCGTCGACCAGCGAGGCGATCCCGATGCTGTTCAAGGACTTCGACGCGTCCGCCGACGGCTCGCAGTGGACCTTTCACCTGCGCCCGGGCGTGAAGTGGTCGGACGGCATGCCGTTCACTACCGCCGACATCATGTTCGCCTACGAGTACATCTTCAAGGATTCGGAGATCCCGCACGGCACCCGCAACCGCTTCACCATCGCCGGCCAACTCGCCGACTTCCAAGCGGTCGACGACTACACCCTGAACGTCTCGTTCGCCGGGCCGGTGTCCAAGCTGATCACCATGCAGATGCTCAACTGGACGCGCATCAAGCAGGGCGACATGTTCGTGCCGGCGCACTACATGAAGGATTTCAGCCTGCGCACCAACGAGAACGCCGAGGCGCTGGCCAAGGAGCACGGCTACGAGAACTGGATCGGTCACTTCATGGCGCGCCGCGACATGTCGCCCAAGCAGCCGTTCGTGATGCCGGAGCTGTCGGCGTGGACCCTGGACAGCCGTGACGCGATCGGCATCTACATGGTGCGCAACCCCTACTTCTGGGCGGTGGACACGGCCGGCAACCAGCTTCCCTACATCGACCGCATCGAGGCGCGCTACTTCTCCGACAAGCAGGTCGCGATCCTGTCGATGATGCAGGGCAAGATCGACATCGGCGGGCGCATGATGAACCCGGACGAGTTCCCGCTGTACGTGCAGAACCAGGAGGAGGGCGACTACCGGGTGCTGCAGTGGCAGGACACCAAGATGACCCGCGTCGGCTACCAGTTCAACCTGATGCACCCCGAGCCGGTGAAGCGGCAGGTGTTCTCGGACATCCGCTTCCGGCGCGCCATGTCGGTGGCGATCGACCGTAACGCGGTCAACGAGTTCGCCTTCCAGGGGCTGGCCACGCCGACCCAGATGACCATCGATCCGGGCGCGTCGTTCGCCGATCCCGCCTGGGGCAAGAAGTACGCCGAGTACGATCCCGACCAGGCCATGGCGTGGCTCGACGAGGTGGGCCTCAAGGACACCGACGGCGACGGCACGCGCGAAGGTCCCGACGGCAAGCCGTTCGTGATCGACCTGCTGATCTCCTCGGAGTCGGTGCTCGGCACCATGGGCTTCACGGTCAGCGAGATCGTGGCCGAGAACTGGCGCGACGTCGGCCTGCAGGTCAACCTGCGGCAGATCTCGCAGGAGCTGTTCGAGGCGCGCAGCCTGGCGGGCGAGGTCGACGTGGCGGTGTTCCCGTCCGACAGCGACCTGGAGACGCGGGTAACGTTCCGGGTGATGTTCGACAACGAGCGCTACCACGGCTACGCTATCCCGTGGGAGCAGTGGATCCGCCACCAGGAGTGGCAGCGCGGCGGCAAGCAGGGGCCGGAGCCCCCGGCCGGCGAGCGGCCGCCCGACGACGTGGTACAACTGGTCGAGAACTGGTGGGACTGGGTCGGTTCCACCGACGAGGAGACCTACCAGCGCCTCGGCGTCGAGGTGTGGGAGTTCCTGTCCGAATACCTGGGCATGATCGGCACGGTCGGCAAGGCGGTGCGGCCGATCCTGATCAACAACCGCATCCGCAACGTGCCGGAGACGCTGCCGTTCTCGTTCGAGACCTACCTGTGGGTGCCGACCACGCCGTCACAGTGGTTCATCCGCGAGTAGCGGACCTGCCGCCCCGGTCGGCGGACTGACGGCCGGGGCGTGGCGGGGGCGGTGCGACATGCATCCCGCTCCCGCTCCGAGACGAGCAAAGAGGATCTGATGGGCACGGACGTACGCGGGACGCTTCTGTACAGGAAGACGCTCGGCTGCCTGATGGCCGGGCTGATCGGCGATGCGATCGGTACCGACACCGAGGGCATGGAGTACATGCGGATCGAGAACCGATTCGGCTGGATCGACGACTTCGAGACCGACGGCACCGACGACACGATCATGAAGGACCTGCTCGCCGAGGCGCTGATCGAGACCGACGGATTCGCACGGCTCGACGACTGGGCGCGGGTGTGGGTGCGGCACCGCGACGTGTTCGTGGGCGAGAAGGCCGCCAAGTTCTTCATCGGCGTGCCGCACGTCATGGTCAAGATGGCGGACCTCGGCGTGACGCCGCGCATGGCGGCCCTCGGCACGCCGCAGAGCACCAGTTCCGGCATGTGCATCTCGCCGGTCGGCATCGTGAACGCCTGCAACCCCGAGCAGGCGGCGCGGCAGGCCTACAACATCGCCAGCCTCATTCACATGCAGGAGGCGGGCGTGGTGCACGACGGCGCCGCGTCGATGGCGGCCGCGGTGGCGGAGGCGATGAAGCCGGACGCCACCGTCGACTCGGTGGTGGAGGCGTCGCTCGACGCGATCATGCCGATGAGCGGCCGCGAGACGCTGGACCGCATGCGCGCCATTCTGGAGGTGGCGCGCGCCACCGGCGAGTTCCATCGCTTCCGGGACGAGGTGTACGGGCGGCGTGCGGAGTTCTTCCATCCCACCACCGACGGCTTGTCCACCGAGATCATCCCGGAGTGCATCGGGCTGTTCCAACTGGCCGGCGGCGATACCGAGAAGACAATCGTGTACGCGGCCAACTTCGGGCGCAACACCGACACCATAGCGTCGGTCGCGGGGGCGGTTGCCGGCGCCCTGCAGGGCGTGGACGCCATCCGGCAGGACTGGGTGGACAAGGTGCGCCGGGTAGCGGCGGTGGATCAGGACGAGCTGGCCGAGCAGCTTGCCGCCTGCGCACTGCGCCGGCTGGAGCGCGAGGAACAGGCGGCGCAGGCGCTGAGCGAGGTGCTGGCATGAGCGCGGGCGATCTGCGTTCGACCGCCCTGTACGACAAGGCGCTCGGCTGTCTGGCCGGCGCGACGCTCGGCGACGCCGCGGGTGCTGCCGCCAAGGGTGCCGACTGCGGCTCCGGCGCCGGCAGCGGCGAGCAGGTCAGCGGCCAGGGCAGCCACGACGTGTTGGCGTTCGGCGCCCCCGGCGACGAGACCGCCATGGTCGAGATCGTGGCGCGCATGCTGATCGACACCGGCGGCGGCGCGATGCTGGACGACTGGGCGCGCGCCATGTGCGACCACTCGCCGCAATTCGCCAAGGACGGCGCGTTCTTCATCTCCGTGCAGCAGGTGTTCAGCGCGGTAGGGAGGAGACGCTACCCGCCGCGCTACACCGGACTCGGCACCATGCCGCATTCCACCGGCGTGGTGGCGATGGGACCGGTGGGCATCGTCAACGCCTGCAACCCGTGGCAGGCCGCGCTGCAGGCCTACGAACTGGCCACCCTGATGCACGTGTACGACGTGGGCTTCTGCCAGGACGGCGCGGCGGCGGTCGCGGCCGCGGTCGCCGCGGCGTGCCGCACGGACGCCACCGTGGCATCGGTGCTGGACGCCGCCGTCGACGTGATCCTGCCGGTCAGCGGCGCGGAAATGGCGGACCTGATTCGCCAGGCCCGCCAACTCGCCGCCGACACCGGCGATTTCGACCGCTTCCGCGCCGAGATGTGCGGAAACGGCGACCGATGGCTGCGCACGCTGCCGGGCGACCCGCGCGAGACGGTGCCCGTAGCGCTGGCGATCTTCTCACTCACCGGCGGCGACGTGCAGCAGGCCATCACCTGCGCCGCCCGCTTCGGCCGCGCCGCCGACGCCATCGGCTGCATCGCCGGCACCATGAGCGGCGCGTTCTCCGGCGCCGGCGGCATCAGCCCCGGCTGGCAAGCCAAGCTGCAGGACCACCGTGGCAAGCACGAAACCCTCGCCGCCGGCCTCGCAGCCGCCGCCCGCGCCAAGCTGCAAGCCCTCCGTGCCGCCGCCGCCACCCTGCGTTCGATCGCTCCTTGATCGCCAAGCCGCCGGCGTTTCCGGAGCCGGGGCCGGGGAGTGCGCTACTCGGATGCGGTGGAGAAGCGGATCCGCCTGCTCGACGACGACTTCGACCCGATCCGAACGGTGTCGACGGTGGCGCCGCTTCCGCGGGCGGCGGAGCGGCCGAAATCGGCCTGCCGCGGGCGGTGGCGGCGTGCCGAGTGGCGTGACGACACGCCCGCACCGCTGCGCCGGCGGGAGGCAACGCTCAGTCGTCGTCGTCGTCCAGGATGAGGATCGACGTCGAGGAGAAGTCGGTATCGGGGTTGGGTTCATAGCCGCTGCCGGCACCGACTGTGACCGACACCCTGGCGTTTCCATCTTTGTTGGTGTTCTGGACGGTTGCCACGGCGAAATCACGGAACGCATTTTGTGCAGATTCGGGAGCCTTGGGGATCATGACCGTGGCCGGAGGGCTTGAGAGGCGGCCTGTCGGATCGTCCCACGTCAGGCTTACCGTAATGCTGGATGCCGGCTTCGGAGACGCCACCATTCGGAATCTCGCGTTCCCGCCTTCGGTCGCTCTGCCAATGCCTCTGATGTTTACCAGCGGCAGCGAACTTGAAGGCGGCGTCGGCGTCCCCGCCCCCCCTGGAGAAGTCGGCCCGGTCGTGTCGTTGTCGGTGACGGCGACGGTGGCCGAGTCAGACGAGCCCACCGTGTAGCCGCTGCCGGCACCGATGGCGACCTTCACCGAGTCGTTCGCCTCGGCGACGCTGTCGTCGTCGGTGGAAGCCGTGAGCGCGAACGTCCCGGAGACCGGGATCGTGACCGTCGCCGGAGGGGTTTCCGTCAGGAACGAGTCCCCGCCCGACCAGCTCACGTTGACCGTCAGGTCGGACGCGGGCGGCGGCGACGCGGTCAGCGTGAACGCTACCGGATTGCCCTCTTCCACGGACTCCGAGTCCGCCGTAATGGTCACCACCGGCAACCTCACGGTCGCGCTGGCCGACGCATCGGCAGCCGCACCGACCTCGTAGCCGTCCCCGGCAGCGATGGTGGCGGTGACCTCGCACCCCTCCGCGCCTGGCGCGACGCCGGTCGTCGGCACCGCCAGCGGGGCGTGCGACTTGCCGGCGGCGATCGTCACCGACGCTGTGGTCTGCGCCAGGTCGCAGGCCGCGATCGTGACCGTAACGGTCAGCTCCGCCTCTGGTGCGGGGTTTGCACTGATGCGAAACTGCAGCGCATCACCCGCAGTCACGGAGTCCGCCACGGCGGCGATGGTCACCACGACGGTGCTTTGCCGCTGCGGTGGCGCAGCAGGTGTCACACCCTCACTACACGCCGCGAGTGCCAGGGAGAGAAGCAGCCCCAACGCAATAGACGCGGACCCCCCCCCCGGGACACAACCACCACCGCTCAGTGACCGTCGACGCGGTCCCTGCCAACGTAAGCTTGCGATCATAACTAACTCCCTGTTCGTATTCATGTTGAAGTTGTACCTCCCAAGCCCCCCATGTCAATCACTATTACATGGCTTTGGGAGGATATATAGTCTCTATTGAGTGTTCCTGGACGAAATGAGGGCACGGCCTCAGGCGTTGTGCTCGCCGTCTATCTGTTCGAGCCGTGCTTCGCGTGATCGGGCGAGCGACGTGACCGAACGACATGACAAGGGCGGGGGTAGGAAGCGCGGCCGGCGTTAGCCGTCAGTGCGGCGGCAGCGCGCCAAACGCGCGCCGAGTCGTGATCCTACGAGGAATGCCTGCGCGAGTTGTTTGAACGCCGAGGTCCGCGCCCCGAACTGGATCAACCCAATTCCAATACCGACGTTCTCGGCTCGCCGGCGAAACGCTGAATTGTGGGGGCGTGACGGCGCAGGAGGTTGGCGACATCTTCGGTAGTGCCGTTTCCTGTTCGCAGCCAGACGACCTTTGGTGGCGCGCCGCGCAGAACGCTGAGGCGATGAAAGTCCTCATCCTTCGTGACGATCACGCAACCTCGCTCCCGTGCCAACTGCCACACCTGCGTGTCAGGCGCACCACCTGCGTCGGGTTCCCGCACATGGAGCGAATCCGGCAGCACATCCGCCAATAGAGAACACAACCTCTCCGAAAGTTGTTCGTCAAAGAGGAGTTGAACCACTTTCAGGCTGTTCAGGCTGCGGGAATCCCCATCGTTCGCTGTTCTCGCTCGGCGGCATATGCCAAGCATGCTCGGATGTCATCGAGCTCAAGCTGAGGAAAGTCCTTGAGCAATTGATCCTCCGACATGCCGCCGGCCAGGTAACCGAGGATGTCGCCGACCGATATCCGAGTTCCCCGAATGCACGGCCGGCCGGACCTGATCTCCGGATCGAGGCTGATGCGTTCCAGTAGCGCCACCCCACCAGTGTAAGGAGTTCATCGCCGCAGTCAAACCCACCACGCTGAAGGAGCGGGCGCACCCCTACGCGGTCAGGTTTGGCCGTAGGGGTCGGCGGCGTCTCTCAGGCCGTCGCCGAGGAAGTTGAAGGCCAGCACGGTCACGATGACGTATAGCGCCGGGATCATCAGCCAGGGGGCCAGTTCCAGAGTCTGCACCTTCTGCGCGCTCTGCAGCAGCACGCCCCAACTGATCGCCGGCGCCTGCATGCCCAGGCCCAGGAACGACAGCGAGGTCTCGCCGATGATCATCAGCGGGATGCTGAGCGTCAGCGAGGCCACGATGTGGCTCAGGAAGGAGGGCACCATATGGCGCAGGATGATCGGCAGGTCGCGCATCCCGGCCACCTGGGCGGCCACCACGTAGTCCTCCTGGCGCAGCGACAGGAACTTGCCCCGCACCTCGCGCGCCAGCCGCGTCCAGCCGACCAGCGACAGGATCACGGTGATGGCGAAGTACATCCGCACCACCGGCCACGACAGCGGCAGCGCCGCCGACAGGCCCATCCACAGCGGCAACTGCGGGATCGACAGCAGCACCTCCACCACGCGCTGCACCGCCTCGTCCACGAAGCCGCCGAAGTAGCCGGCCAGCCCGCCGATCAGGATGCCCAGGACGAAGCTGATCGCCACCCCGACCAGCCCCACGGAGAGCGAGATCTGCGCGCCGTACATGATCCGCGCCAGCATGTCCCGCCCCAGGTGGTCGGTGCCGAGCAGGTGCGCCGGCACCTCCGGCACGCCGGTGCCGAACAGGTGGATGTCGGACTCGAACAGGTACAGCAGCTTGTAGCGGTAGCCGCGCACGAACAGGCGCAGCGGGTAGGGCTGTGCGCGGTCCTCGTGGTAGTCGCGCTTGAAGCTGACCCGGTTGGTGGTGGCGGTGAACGGGTACACCGCCGGCGGCAGGTGGAACCCCCGGTCGCTGAAGAAGTGCAGGCGCTGCGGCGGCGCCTCGCGGTACTCCAGGCTCTTCTCGGTGGGGTCGTGCGGGCTCAGGAACGGCGCGAACGCGGCCATCAGGTAGAGCGCGGCCAGCACGATGCCGGAGGCGACCGCCAGGCGGTGGCGGCGCAGGCGGATGAACACCAGCCGCCACTGCGACGCGTAGGCGATGTCGCGGGCGTCCTCGCGCTCCGCCGCTTCGACGGTGAGGGCGGGGTCGGCCACGTTACTCATTGGCCATGCCGATGCGGATGCGCGGATCGGCGAGCACCAGCATCACGTCCGAGATCAGCATGCCGATCACGGTGAGGGTGGACAGCATCATGATGAAGCTGCCGGCCAGGAACATGTCCTGCTGCAGCAGAGCGTCGACCAGCATCGGTCCGGTGGTCGGCAGGTTGAGCACGATGGCGGTGATGGTGGCGCCGGAGATCAGGGTGGGCAGGATCCAGCCCACCGACGAGATGAACGGGTTGAGCGCGATGCGCACCGGGTACTTGATGATGAGCCGACCCTCGGCGACGCCCTTGGCGCGCGCGGTGATCACGTACAGCTTGCGCAACTCATCGAGCAGGTTGGCGCGCATGATGCGCACCAGCGCCGCGGTGCCGGCCGTCCCGAGCACCACCGTCGGCACCCACAGGTGCTCCAGCAGGTCCACGAACTTGGCGATCGACCAGGGTGCGCTCTCGTACTCGACCGAGAACAGGCCGCCCACGTCCAGACCCAGCCACTTGAAGCCGGCGAACATCAGCGCCAGGGCGAGCATGAAGTTGGGCACCGCCAGGCCGATGAAGCTCAGGAACGTGAACAGGTAGTCGCCGAACGAGTATTGCCGCACCGCCGAGTAGATGCCGATCGGCAGCGCCAGCAGCCAGGTGAACACCAGCGACGCGGTGGCGATCACGAAGGTCAGCCCGAGCCGCTCCCAGATCAGGTCGTTCACCGGGCGGTCGTAGATGAACGACTGGCCCATGTTGCCCTGCACGAAGTTCCACACCCACCTGAAGTACTGCTGCACCGGCGTCTTGCCGAGCCCGTACTGCATGCGCAGGCTCTCGATCAGCTCCTCGTTCACCTCCTCGCCGGCGGCGCGCAACTGCGCGATGTAGCTGGTGAGGTAGTCGCCCGGCGGCAACTGAATGATGGCGAACGATATGACCGAGATGAACGCCAGCGTGATGACCATGTTGAGCAACCGGCGGCTGATATACTGAGCCATCTCAGCCGTCCTCGCCAGCATGCTGCGCCGGCTCCGGCTCGACTCGCCCATCGGGCGTCTTCACGTGGAGGTCGATGACCTTGGCTTCGTCCACTGGATGCAGATCGTGCCACGGCGCTTGATAAAAGCGCAAGGACCACGGAGCTGTGAATCCCCGGCTCCAGGAGGCCGGAGCGTATGCCGCGCAGCATCGATCGCTGGATTCCGCATCCGTGATCGCTGTGGACACTCGCGGTCACGCAGGCGCTACCGTTGACTGCTTGGTCGTCTCCGGGAAGATCGACCTGCAACGGCAATACGATCATGGGCGTTCGGCTTGATCGTCGCAGCAGCCTTGATCCTGCTCCGATCACGCGCCTTTGCCCACCTTCCGCTCAGACGCGCAGATGTCTCAAGTGCTCCGCAACATGCAGACGTACGTCAGTCGAGACGCAGAGCCACCTTGATAGCATCCAGGACGACGTGGCCCTCTTCATAGAACAGGATCAGATCGCCAAACGAAACCGGCGTGTTTGAGTCCACCGAATGGGCTGTATCGTGACGGTTGCTCACTATACTATTGAAATAGGTCTCCGCACGTTGGTTGTCGTTCAGTTCTTGACGAAACCGATCCTTGTAATCCGTACCAAACCGGTTGAGCAGACCCCCGATCTCGCTGGTCTTTACGCTGCGAAAGACTTGTCCCACCGTGCTGTCTACAAATGCGATAAGTCCCCCATCATCAGACTTCCGTGCGCGCAAATGCACTAGGTCTTCGATCTTCTCTTCAAAGGCTGAGCAGATCAGGATCAAGAGATAACGGGTTAAAAACGCTTCGATCTCTGTACCACTCGATCGACTATCCTCAAGGTGGCGTCGACACACGTCTATTGCGTGGTCAACACGTGTCAATCGCATTGGAGGCTACTTCGAGAACAGCCCTTTCTCTGCCCATTGAAATCGGCTGTGAACGACTTCTTCGTCGGTCGTTCCAACATTGACGTATTGGAGGAACTCTTGGTTCTCTACGAGATTTTCGTAACGGGGTCTAAGCTCAGCCGAAAGTGACTCGAGATTCTTGGCAATGGTAACCATCACACAATCATATACTGCGCTGTTGAGTCCAGACCGTATATGAAAGGGCCTGTCGCCGAGACTGTCCGCGACCGCCGCGGTCGTCTCTGTGAATAGAGAGCGAAACTGTTGAAGAACCAAGTTCGGTGGATGTTGATTATTCTTCATGAACTTCGACAGAAAGTCTTTCATCGGTTTCTTGTATTTATCGTGGTCCAAGAGCGCGAAGAAACGTAGAATCAACTCAACATCTTTCTGTCTGCTGTCTGGATTTGGTTTGCCTACGATCCGCCTCCAATGAGGTAATATATTTAGTTCATTTAGTAGATCATTAAAGGCACCCCGGTACACACAATTACGGATCTCCTGGTTGGCGAGGAACGTACCGCCGGTGTTGAGTCTCTCGAAAACATGGTAGATACTGGTGTCGTCCTCGGGATCGATCTGCTGAACGATGAACGAACGCAAGACACTGTTCCGAAGACGGCGACGGTCAGCCTCGTCGAGATCTTCAAATCGCTTTCCAAAATACCTGCTATCTTCGCTCAATCCGCTCAGTTTGAATACAGTTCGCTTGCCGCGCTGTTCTGTCCCGAAAAATCCATCGAAGAAATAGAATATACTTTGCAGGCGTTGTTGTCCATCTATCACCAGGAACCGCTGGGATGCGCGCTGTGTGTAAAGAAAAATTGCAGGAACCGGAAGGCCTATGAGAAACGACTCTATGAGCTTGCTGGATTGGACTTGCTTCCAGACGAACTGCCGTTGGAAAGGTGGTATCTCGATTTCTCCGGAAGTCCACTTGCTGTGCAGTACCTCAAGAGTAAAGTCTGCCGGATAGGTGTTAATGTGGTACACGGGAGGTGCACTCTCGTAGTCTGTTTCCTCCGCGGCAATACGCTGAAAATCAATGTCTTCGGGTTTAACGGTGTCGTTGACATAGTCGCGACGAGCGTCGAGTGAGGTGTCATTTTTCTCTGTCATATTGTCGCTCCGATGAACAGAAGGGAATCACAGGTCCGCAATAGGACCGAATTGGCAGGGCGACAAGAAAATAGTCATGACGCCACGATGCTCTGCCTTCATGACGTGGCAATGCGTGTCACAACATAACTCACACATTGTTTCTAAGCGAGTGTCCGCGAGTCGGTGAACACATGGCTGTGGAGTGGATGGGATGTACGGAAACAGGTTGTGGCCATCCGCGAATGTTGTGGGCTTCTCAACGAAAGGAGTCCTCTAGCTACTAGGGTGTCAGGATTACTGGCGGACGTCAAGTCTCATGGTGACCGACGCGGTTGCTTGGTCGCCACAGCCAGTGAGCTAACGAAGGAGACGGCAAGTCCGTATTCGTTCGTAGTCAGTGCTCTCATGTCGAGCTGTGTTGATGGCAGTTTTGGGGCCGCGGACGACACGCAGGTCTCGTCATTACGCCTGTAATGGGCCAGGAGCTATGACAGGCGGCGGTTGTTGGCGTAGGCTGACCGGTATGAAGGTGTGCGTGGTGGGATACGGGATGATGGGGGTGTGGCACTCGGAGGCGCTGGCCGCGGAGGAACGCTACTTCGTGGTGGGGCGGCGGCCGGAGCCGACCGCCGAGTTCGCGGCGCGCTACGGCTACCGGCGCTGGAGCGTCGACCTGGAGGAGGCGCTCGCCGACCCGGCGGTGGACGCCGTGATCGTGGCGAGCCCGAGCGAGTTGCACGCCGCCATGGCGCTGCGGTGCCTGGCGCACGGCAAGCCGACCCTGGTGGAGATTCCGATCGCGATGAGCTACGCCGCTGCCGAGCGGGTGGTGGCGGAGGCGGAGCGCCGCGGGCTCACGCTCGGCGTGGTGCACCCGATGCGGTTCCGCAAGGAGCGCGCCCCGCTGCGCGAGCGTCTGGCGAGCGGGGAGGAGCACATCCGCCACATCCACGGGCGCTTCTTCATCCACCGCCTCAAGAACGTGGGCGCGACCGGCTACCACCGGAGCTGGATCGACAACCTGCTGTGGCACCACACCACCCACCTGCTCGACCTGGGCCTGTGGATGCTGGCGGTCGAGGGCGCGCCGATCCGCTCGGTGAGCCACTTCATGCCGGCGCCCGACCCGCACACCGGCATCCCGATGGAGGTGGTGCTGCTGGTCGAGACCGAGACCGACCAGAGCCTGCTGTGCTCCGGCTCCTACTACTCGCGCGAACGCCTGTACGACACCATGATCGTCACCGACCGCGACTCCTACCGGCTGAACATCCTGGAGGGTACGCTGACCACCGGCGCCGGCACGGCGGGCATCGACAGCGAGCAGGACAACTGCGCATTGTGCACGCGCGACTTCGTGGCCGCGCTGGAGCAGGGGCGCGAGCCCGCCGTGCCGGGACGGGCGGTGCTGCCCACCATGCGCCTGTTGCAGGACGTGCAGGACCGCTGGGACGCCGTCCACGGGCGCCGCGCGCTGCCGGGCCGGCCGCTCGACGAGGAAGGGGGGCCGCTCGACCAGGAAGGGGGACAGGGAGCATGAGCGAGATACTGGATCCGGGCCGGGAGATCGTCGATCCGCACCACCACCTGTGGCCGAACGGCCGGCGCGCCGCCTACGCGCTGGCGGAGTTGTACGAGGACCTGCGCTCCGGGCACGACATCGTGCAAACGGTGTTCGTGGAGTGCGGCGCCAGCTACCGGAGCGGCGGCCCCGAACACCTGCGCCCGGTCGGCGAGACCGAGTGGGTGGCCGGGGAGGCGCGCGCATCCGTTGCCGCCGGCGGCCCGGAGATCGCCGGCATCGTGTCCTTCGCCGACCTGACGGCGGGCGACCTGGTGCCGGAGGTGCTGGACGCCCACGAGGCCGCGGGCGGCGGCCGCTTCCGCGGCATCCGGCACGCGCTCGCACGCGGCGACCACCGTCCCGGCACCGAGACCAACCCCGGCCCGGCGCGCGCCGGCCTGGCGCACGAGGAGCAGTTTCAGGCCGGCGTGCGCCTGCTCGGCCGGCGCGGCCTCACCTGGGAGAGCTGGCACTATCACTACCAGATGGCCGACTTCATCGCGGTGGCCAAGAGCGCCCCCGACACCGTCTGCATCCTCGACCACTTCGGCACTCCGGTCGGCATCGGGCGCTACCGGGCGCAGCGGGAAGAGATCCTCGCGCAGTCCAAGCGCGACGTGGCCGCCGCCGCCGCCCTTCCCAACGTGTTCGCCAAGCTCGGCGGCATGGCGATGGCCGACAACGGCTTCGGCTGGGACGGGCGCGAGCAGCCGGTCACGGCCGAGGAATTCGCCACCGCCCAGCGCGAGTACTACCTGCACGCCATCGACTGCTTCGGCATCGGACGCTGCATGCTGGAGAGCAACTTCCCGGTGGAGAAGGTGTCGGTCTCCTACCGCGTGCTGTACAACGCGTTCAAGCTGATCACCGCCGACTTCTCCGAAGCCGACAAGGACGCCCTGTTCAGCGGCACCGCCCGCCGCGTCTACCGCCTGCCGCCCGCCTCCCGCGGCGAGTAACAGCCGCTGCCGCTACGGCTTCGGCCAGGTCAGGTTGACCGCGAACTGCGCCAGCGGGACCAGCGGCAGCGCGCGGGCCTCGGCCTCGGTGAACCACCCGCACCGATCGGTCGAGCCGTCCTGCTCGAAGCTGAGATCGAGCGACGCTGGTGTGATTTCGTAGATGATGGCGATGTGATGAACCGGCGGGTAGGGGCGCTTCGCTGTGCGCTTGTAGGTGCGGGAGTAGCACGCGGCGACCTTGAACCTGCCGATGTCGGATATGCCCGTTTCCTCTTCCAGCTCGCGGACGACCGCCGCGTCCGGGTGCTCGCCCCACTCGATCCCGCCGCCGGGGAGGGTCCAGCGGCCTTCGTCCAGCCCGCGCGCCATGCGCACCAGCAGCAGGCGGCCCTCCGGGTCACGGCACCGCGCATAGGCGCCGATGTAAGTGCCGGGGGCTTCCGATGGCAAACAGACAGCCTCTTATGCGTCGAGCCAGTGCAGGAAGGCGAAGATCAGCACGCCGGTGACGGAGACGTACAGCCAGATCGGGAAGGTGATCCGGGCGACGGCGCGGTGCTTCGGATGGAAGGTCCAGCCGAGGCGCAGGGTGACCAGCGCCAGCGGCACGATGGTGACCGCCAGGATGATGTGGCTGATCAGGATGGCGTAGTAGAGCCAGGGAACCGGGCCGCCGTAGCGCTGCGGCCCTTCACTGAACGAGTGGTAGAGCAGGTAGCCGGCCAGGAACAGCGCCGACGCCGCGAACGCGCACAGCACCAGGGCCCGGTGCACCGGCACCGCCCGGCGGCGAATGGCGATCAGCGCGGCCACGAGCAGCACGGCCGCAGCAGCGTTCCACGCCGTGTTCACCGCCGGCAGGGCCGACACGTCCGGCCCGGATGCCAGTCGCGGCCCGGTCAGGACGAACGCGACCGCGGCAATGCCCACGGCGCTCATGATCCCGATGATCAGGAACCAGAACCGATCCCGCACCGTCGCGGCGCTCATACCGCGAATATACCTGGTTTCGCGGTCTGCGATGGGCGTGTCCCCGCGATGTGCCGGGCTTGCCGTCGCAGCCGGCCCGTTGAGCGCGCGTACCGGAAAGCGATAGAGTGACGGCACTGAGGTTCCGGCTGTGCACGAAGCTCCCGCTTACCCGCGCATTCCCTACGGCGAGGGCGACTTTCGGCGCATCCGCCTGAACGGCTGGCTGTACGTCGACAAGACGCGCTTCCTGCGGCGGTTGGAACAGGAGCGCTACGCCTTCCTGATCCGTCCGCGGCGATTCGGCAAGACGCTGTGGGTCTCGCTGCTGGAGAACTACTACGACCGCTTCTGGGCCGGCGACTTCGACGCTACCTTCGCCGGTACCGACATCGGGCGGGAGCCGACCGGGGAACAGAGCCGCTACGTCACCCTCCGCTTCAACTTTTCGATGGTCAACGACAAGCTGGAAACGCTGGAGCGGGAGTTCGAGACCTACTGCATGATCGAGCTCCGCGGGACCCTGCGGCGCCATCCCGACCTGTTTCCGGAAGCGGCGGTGCGGGACATCCTGGCGCCGCCCTCGATCGCCAGCAAGCTGTCCGAACTGTTCCGATACGGGGGCGACCACGACATCCCGCTGTACGTGCTGATCGACGAGTACGACAACTTCGCCAACACCGTGCTGGCGCGCCACGGCGCCCAGGCGTACGAGGACTTCACGCACGGCGGCGGCTTCTACCGCAACTTCTTCGCCACCCTCAAGGGCGGCACGGCGCGTAGCGGCGGCGGCATCGACCGCCTGTTCATCACCGGGGTGTCGCCGGTGACCATGGACGACGTCACCAGCGGGTTCAACATCGGCACCAACATCAGCCTGGAACCCGACTTCAACGAGATGGTCGGCTTCACCGAGGCGGAGGTGCGGCGCTTGGTGGAGACCTACCGGGAGCACGGCGTACTCGACCAGGACGTGGATGAAGCCATGGCCCTGATGGGCGAGTGGTACAACGGCTACCGGTTCGCCGCCGAGGACGCCGACACCGACGTGTACAACACCGACATGGTGCTCTACTACCTGAAGCACTCGATGCCGAACCGGGGCGTGCCGAGGTACCTGATCGACACCAACGTGCGCATCGACTACGGCAAGCTGCGCCACCTGCTGGTGGTGGGCCGGCAGCTCAACGGCAACTTCGACCTGCTGCGCGAGGTCATCGGCGAGGGGCGGAAGGACCTGCCGCACATCCAGCCGAGCTTCCCCCTGCAGCAGCTCACCGACCGGCAGAACTTCCTGTCGCTGCTGCACTACTTCGGGCTGCTGAGCATCCGTGGAGTGGTGGACGGAATGCCGCGGCTGGCGATTCCCAATCAGACCGTGAAGCAGCTCATGTACGGCTACCTGCGCGACGGCTACCGGGACGTGGAAGTGTTCAGTGTCGACCTGTACCGATTCGAGCAGTTGATGATGCGAATGGCGAACAAGGGCGAGTGGCGGCCGGCGTTGGAGTTCCTGGGCGAGGCGATCGCACGGCAGACGGGGATTCGCGACTACATCGCCGGGGAGAAGGTGGTACAGGGTTTTCTGGCGGCGTACCTGAGCGTGACCGACTACTACGTATTCCGCTCCGAGGCGGAACTTGGCAAGGGCCACGCGGACATCTGCCTGGAGCCGCTGCTGGCACGCTTTCCGCACCTGCGGGCCGGCTACCTGATCGAGCTGAAGTACCTGGCGCGCAGTGAGCCCGCGGACGGGGCGGCCGTGGCAGCGGCGGTGGACACAGCGACGGCGCAGTTGCGGCGCTACCTGGCGGACGAGCGTCTGGAGCGGCAGTTTCCGCGGGTTCGGTTCGTGGGCCTGGCGGTCGTATTCCATGGCTGGGAGCTGGCATACTGCGACGCGGTGGAGTAGCGGCGCGGCGGTCAAGCCCTGATTCGGACGACGAACATCGACGCACGGGGGTGGTCCCGGGCCGGCATCGCCGAGTAGCCGAATGAGCGACGCTCCGGTCTCATCGCCGCTGCTGCGCGGGCTGCCGCCGATCCTTCCCGGCGGGCCGATCCGGGCTCTGGTGCTCGGGTCGTTTCCGAGCGTGGCGTCCCTTGCTTCGATGCAGTACTACGGGTACCCGCACAACTGGTTCTGGCGCGTGCTCGCCGCCTGCGGCGTGGTTGCGGATGCGGCGGTGCCCTACGGAGAGCGGACCGCCGCCGTGCGAGAGCGTGGCCTTGCCGTCTGGGACCTCTACGGCGCCGTGCGCCGGCCCGGGTCGGGGGATGACGCCATCCGCGACGCGCGGCCGAACCCGATTGGCCTGCTGTTGGAACGGCGTGGTCCGTTTGCGATTCTGCTCAACGGTCGCCGCGGGCGGGAGTGGCGCCGCCACTTCGCGGCACTCGGCGTGGAGCCGGTCGCCCTGCCGTCCACCAGCCCGCGTCCGCTGCACTGGAATACGCCGGCGGCCCGCGCGGCGGCCACTGCCGAGTGGTGCGCGGCACTGAGCGCAGCCGGGGTTGCCACGCCGCCCGGTCCGGTGCCATGAACTCTCCATGAGTCTGTGCGATCACTCCGTGAAATCGAATGCGATGAAAGCCGATGCCCAGGCATCGCCCGCCGGCCGGCCTTTCCGGACCAGTGCTCCGAACATCATCGTCGTGCTGTGCGACGACCTCGGTTACGGCGACCTGGGCTGCTACGGCAACGAGGTGATCGCCACGCCGCACCTGGACGCACTGGCCGGGAGCGGGCTGCGCTGCACCGACTTCTACGCGTCGGCGGCGTGGTGCATGCCGAGCCGCAAGGGCCTGATGACCGGTATGCACCCGTGCCGCGGCGGCATGAACAATCCCGAATTGCTGCGTGCGCGCACGATGCTCCCGGAGATGCTCGGCCGGCGCGGCTACGCATCCGCGCTGATCGGCAAGTGGCACCTCGGCATGGCGCCGGGGCTGCATCCGCTCGACCAGGGGTTCGACTACTTCTACGGCACGCAGGGCAGCAACGATCCAATCACCGTGCACGGCCAGCGCCAGAACTACGAGACGTTCCGCACCGCGCGCGCGGAGAGCGACTGGCCGGTGGCGCTGTTGCGCAACCGCGAACAGATCGAGCACCCGGCGCGCCAATCGCTGTTCACGCGCCGCTATACCGAGGAGGCGGTGCGCTTCATCACGGAGAGCCACTCCGGCGGCAAGCCGTTCTTCCTGTACCTGGCCCACAACATGCCGCACGTGCCGCTGTTCACGGCGCCGCCGTTCGCGGGCAAGAGCCGCGGAGGGCTGTACGGCGACGTGGTGGAAGAGCTGGACTGGTCGATGGGCGAGGTCGTGCGCTGCCTGGAGGGGCAGGGGCTGCGCGACGACACGCTGATCCTGTTCACCAGCGACAACGGGCCGTGGTGCATGTTCCGGGAGTTCGGCGGCTCGGCGGGGCCGCTGCGCGGCGAGAAGGGCACCGGCTGGGAGGGAGGGCCGCGCGTGCCGGCGATCTTCTCCTGGCCGGGGCGCATAGCGCCGGGGGTCAGCGACGCGTTCATGGTCAACGTCGACCTGTATGCAACGTTCGCGGCGATCACGGGCGCCGAGCCGCCGTCCGGCTACCCGCTCGACTCGCTCGACCTGTCGGACACGCTGTTCGCCGGCGCCGCCAGCCCGCGCAGCAGTTACCTGTTCTTTTCCAGCGGCCACTACCGGGAGCCGTTCTCCTACCGCTCCGGCGACTACAAGATCCACGTGCGCACCAACGACGTGCTGCGCGACCCGATCACCGGCGCGGACGCACCGGTCACCGAACACGATCCGCCGCTGCTGTACAACCTGCGGCAGGAGGTGGGCGAGCGCCGTGAACTGTCCGCCGCGCACCCCGACCTCGTGCAGCGCCTGAAGGCGGAGTTCGACGCCGCTGCCGGCGAGTTGGATTACGAAGCGACCATCCCCTATCGGAAGCCGGAAGTGGCGGCCGTGGCGACCGATGCCGGTTGAGCGGCCGCGGATGGTGCGCGTAGACTGGGCGGCGTGAGTTCACACGCGATGAACGAGGAACAGCGCTACCTGTTCGACGCCTTCGGCTACCTGGTGCTGCGCGATATCGTCAGCGAGGCGCAGATCGAGGAGCTGCGGTCGACGCTGCAGGTGCCCACCGAGCAGTTCGATCCCGTCGACCCGGGCCGCGGCCCCCTGCACTGGTCGCGCGCGTGGCGCGACCTGCTCGACCTGCCGGCGCTCAGCCCGCTGCTGGAGGAGCTGATCGGCAACCACGAGCGCAGCGTCGACGGCGACTCCGCGCGTCCCACCTTCCGCATCGACCACGTCAACGTGCACACCCACGTCGGCAAGGGGTTCAAGGGCGGCATGCTGCACGGCGGCTGGAAGGCCACCGGCGGCAGCCAGTTCTTTCGCTACCACGACGGCCGGTTCTACAACGGCCTCGTAGCGGTGGCGTTCGAGCTGTTCGACACCCACCCCAACGACGGCGGATTCTGCTGCATTCCCGGCACCCACAAGGCCAACCTGCCGCTGCCGGAGCAGTGGCGCGACCTGAGCCGGGGCATCCACCCTACCGTGAAGCGCATACCGGCGCGCCCCGGCGACGCCATCGTGTTCACCGAGGCGCTGACCCACGGCACCCTGCCGTGGACCGCGGATGCCCGGCGCAGCACGCTGTTCTACAAGTTCTCGCCGCACGGCACCTCCTGGTCGGGGGCCTATCTCGACCCCGAGGAGTTCCGCCGCTACGACGACATGGACGACCGCAAGATGGCGATCCTGGAACCGCCGAACAGCCGCTACCGCGGGCGCCCGACCCGCCCCGAGCCGCTCGCGGTGTGACGGGCAGGGCGCGGCGCGGCGGGGTGCCGCCCAGAACGCGACCGGCGCCGAGTCTGTACGGTCACTCCGTGACAGGAAAGACGATGAAACCGACGCCCAAGCATCGGCCGCCGGCCGGCTCTTTCGGACCAGTGCAGGGAGGATGCAATGCGTGGTAGCGGAGACAGCGCGAACCTTGCCGGTCTGCGCGCCGGCTCGCTGCGCGGACACCTCGCCGCGTCGCTGCTCACCATGGCGGGTGCCGCTCCGGGAACCACCGTGTTCGACCCGTTCATGGGCACCGGCACCATCCTGAACGTCGCGGCCCGGCGCTTCGGCGCCGCATCGTGCTACGGCCTGGAGGTGGCGCCGGAGGCGTTCCAAGTCGCCCGACAGCGGCTGGCGGACCGCCGGTGCCTGCTGCTCTTCAATATCCGCTTCGAGCACTTCGCCCTTGACCGGCTGCCGGAGGGGGCGCGGCTGGTCTCAAACCTCCCGTTCGGGCACCGCTTCGCCAGGACGCCGACACGACCGCTCGTCGAGCTGATCGACAGTCCCGCGTTCGCCGACAGCCGCGTCGCGCTGCTGATGTCGCGCGAGCAGGCCGGAGAAGTGGTCGCCGCGACCCGGCTGCGGGCGCGCAACGTCCTGGTGCTCGGCCAGCCCGCCGCCGTCGTCTACGGGTAACGGGCCGTCCAGCCCAGCCGGTCCAGAACCCGCGCCCACTGCGCTTCGCTGTCCGGGCTGCCCATCCAGGGCTCGAATCCCAGCTTCAGGTAGGTCTTGATCGCCGCCAGCCGAAACTCCTCGGTGTGCAGGTGGATCAGGCGGTAGCCGGCGGCCACGAACCGGCGCACCACGCACGACGAGACCACCAAGCCAAGTCCGCGGCCGGAGTGGTCCGGATGGGCGGCCAGCCAGCCGAGCTCGCCCCAGAACGGATAGGTGCCCTTGTAGTTGTGCAGCGCCATCGCCGACGCCACGATCGCCCCGCTGGCCGTGTGTACCGCCAGGTACCAGCCGTCGGGAAGCATCCGGTTCAGGGAATAGGACAGCCGCTCGGCGTCCCACCCCGGCCAACCGGCCAGCGCCATGAGCTCGTAGAAGCGCGGCGCGTCCGCTGGGAGGCAGGTGCGAATGGTGTAGCCCGCGGGTGGGGCCGGCACCGGCACGGAGCCGAGCCGCGGCACCGGCCACACCATCCGTAGTTGCGGCCTCTCGCCCATCGAGGAGGATCGGCTTGTCAGGCCCCGAACCAAGTTATGGCTGCTGCTTGTGCGAACACCGAGATGAAGTGTGGCGCGGGCAGCAACGATCGATTGGTTCAACTCGCTGCCGCCACTGAGACCGACGCGTTGCCGATCTGGCCCCTGGAGACGCTTTTGATCTCAAGCTTTATGTCGCCACTTTGACCACTATGCCCGGACGAGGTTGTTACCGTAAGGGTGGCGGTACCGGTGGTGGGGATGGTGATCGTGCCGGGCTTTGGGGTCACGCCCCAAGATACAATGGACCATTGCGTGCGCCGTGGAAAGGCGCTGTCGCTCAGCGGGTGCGAATCCCGCCCGGC
>JAPPGB010000080.1 GCA_028821475.1 Spirochaetaceae bacterium | reverse complement strand
TCTCGAACAATGGCGCGCTGGGTTCCGGCAGCCGCACATACAGCCCGCGCCGACGGCCCCGGGTGACGTGGCACGATTCCATCCGGCCCGTCCGGATGCGGTTCCAGATGGTCTGGCGGGTCACGCCAAGACGCCGCGTCGCGGTCGCGACCGGTACGAACCCCTCCGGCCCGTCCGGGCGGAAGCGGCCCCGCACCTCGTCCGTCATGCACACCCGCAGCGGGGCTCCCTCGACACCCGGGTCGGCCACAGGCAGCAGGCCGGCGCGGATCCAGCGGTACACCGTGTCCTCGTGAACCCCGAGTTCCTGCGCGGCCTCACGGACGCTGACCGGGATGACGGCCCCATCAGCCGCCTTCCCCGGACGATAGGCCGGAATGTCATGGTACCGCCGCAGGCTTCCCACCAGTTCCGCGGTGAACGGCAGACCGCGTGCGCTGCGCCGCCCATGCCGATTGAGGACGCCCGCGACCGTGCGGTCATTGTAGTGCCGGGACAGGTTGCGCAGCAGCTCGAGTGTGCTCGCATCGGTGCGCTTCGGCGGCGGCGGGGCAGGCACGATCTTCGGGAACTCGAGCTCGTCGGCCAGCCCGCCCCGCCATTCCACGCTGGCGGTGATCCGGCCAGCCTGCTCGCAGTGCTCGAGCGTGACCTGCTCCACCAGGCAGCCGAGCAGGCGCTTGCGGTCGGCGTTGGATGTGGTCGGCGCATCCCACACGCACCGCAGGCAGTTCCCCAGCTCTGCGAAGAACTCCGGCGGCGGTGGCTCGCGTCGCTCGGCACGGGCCGCCGCCAAGGCCTGTTCGGCCTCCTTCAGCGCCACTTCCGCCCGCTCCCACTCCGCCTCCAGCGTGGCCGCCACCAGTCGGTTGTCGGGGTCGACCTGCCGGTACCGCCGCTCCGCGAGCCCGGCCTCGTAACGGCAGTGCTGCACTCCCTGTTCCCAGCGGCGCAGGTCCGCCTCCGCACCGCTGGCCGCCTCTGCCGCCGCCTGCACGGCCGCCTCCGCACCGGCCGGAGTCGCCCGCTCGAGAAACAGGCGCACAACCTCCCGCTCGATGCGCTTGCCGCCCGCCGAGAAGCAGCCGCGCGCCAGGCCGCTGTCCGGGTCCGGCGCGCTGCACGCGTAGGTCCAGCTCCCCTTGCTGTAGCTCACACCCATCCCGTAGCCGCAATGGCCGCACACCGCCAGTCCCTGCAGCAACGCCGGCCCTTCCCTCGCCGCTCCCCGCGATCCCCGCGGATGCGAGTGGTTCCTCGCCAACTGCTCCTGGACCTCCAGCCATTCCCGCCAGCCGAGATACCCCTCATGATGCTCCGGCTGCAGAATCTCCCACTGCTCCTCGACCGGCCGCAGAGGCGTGCTGCGGTCCCGCCCGCGCAGGAAGCGGTAGGCGTAGGCGCCGCCCATGGCGGGGTTCTTCAGCACACGCAGCACCCGGGCGTACGAGGCCGGCCTCCACAGGATCACGCCCGCAGAGTGGTCCCGCACCGGCAGCTCGATGTCCCGCTCCCGCAGCAGCATCGCGGCCTGCCGCGCCGTCCCGGCCTCCCGGAACGCTGCGAACACCGCCAGGATCGCCCCCTGCACGCGTTGGTCGGGGTTCTTGCGGATCGTCTCCCCACTGCGCTCGAAGGCGGCCGCCACGCGCCAGTACAGCGCCCCGCGCAGTGCCTTGTTGCGTCGGCCGCCCTCCATCCGCGCCCGGTGGACTGACAGGTCCGCGGCCGACATGGTCCCCTTGAATCCGAGCACCAGCTCATCATCTGCCCGCTGCGGCAAGTACACATGGCCGTCCTCAACGATGGCCGCCTCGTGCACCCGGCACAGGTCCAGCAGCTGGAACCACTCGACCGTGTTGCGCGCCAGGCGCGAAACCTCGATCCCGAACACGCCCCCGACCTGATTCAGCGACACCAGCCGGCACAGATCGTCGAATCCTCCGCGCGTCCCCTGCGTCGCGGCACTGCGCCCCTGGTCGCTGTCAATCGTCCGAATGCGGTCCCGCCTCCAGCCCATCTCCACGGCCCGCTGCACCAGCCCGTACTGGCGGGCCTGCGACTCCCGGTTGCCGAGCACCTGCCCGGGCGACGACTGGCGCACGTAGACCACCGCCAGTCGGCTCAGCTGCCGGGCCCCGATCTTCGCGCTCATCCTGCCTCTCCCCCTCCCCCATCCGCACCATCACCCTCGCCAGCTCCCCCACCAGCTGTTTCCGCTGCGCAGGCGGCACTGTCTGCCACTCCTGCCAGCGCTCCTCGCGCTCCAGCAGCTCCAGCAGCGGCAGTGTCCGAAACTCCATCATCAGCAGCCCCGCAGCGCTGCGCGAGAGTATGCACAAGATTACGCAGTGCGACGAAATCCGGCAACTCGCCGGCCAGCCGCGGCGAGTCCGGCGGCGGTGCGCCGAGACTGGTCCACGACGCCGGCAGCCAGCAAGTGCGCCCGTCCGGCAGCCGGACGTTCACCCTCAAGCCGCGAAG